>NZ_PSTL01000040.1:0-10299 GCF_002930845.1 Rathayibacter sp. AY1A7
GACGAGGGGGACGGGGAACGGGAACGGGGAGGGACCGGGCTGCGGGCGCCCGATCCCTCCCCGAGGCGGAGGCTAGGCCTCCTGGTCCTCACGGCGACGGCTGCGGGCGATCAGGAGCGAGCCGAGGCCGAGGGCGACAGCACCTCCCGAGAGCAGCAGCCAGGAGCCGGTCTCCACTCCGGTGGAGGGGAGGCCGCCGGGGCCGGTCGGCGCGGTGATCGGCGCGGCCGTGGCGGCCGGTCCGGCCGTCGGCACGACGGTGGGCTCCGGGGTCGACGTGGGCTCCGGGGTCGACGTGGGCTCCGGGGTCGACGTGGGCTCGGGGGTCGACGTGGGCTCGGGGCTCACGGTCGGCTCGGGCGTCGCGGTGGGCTCGGGCGTCGCCGTCGGCTCGGGAGTCGCGGTCGGCTCCGGTGAGCCGGTCGGCTCCGGCGTCGGCGTGGGCTCCGAAGTCCCCGGCAGCTCGACGGCGGCGCCCTCCGGCGCCACGGCGAGCAGCGCCCGGGCGACGTCGCTGAACGCTCCGACCGGGTGGTTGCGGAACACCGGCGAGGTGCCGAAGAGGAAGCCCTCGGTGCCCGACTCCGTCGAGAACGAGACGGCCGAGGCCTGCCCGGCCGCGTCGCTCCGGGACTGCCCGTCGGAGTCGACCCAGTGCCCGGCGACGAACGTGCCGTCCTCCGAGTAGCTCTGCTCGACCGCGACCGACTCGTCGAAGCCGGCGAACCACAGTGCCGGCGAGACGAACGCGGTGTCCTGCGGGTAGTCGCCGAGGACTCCGCCGCCGGGCGTCTCGACCGAGACGATGCCGTTGGAGCCGCTCGTGCCGGTCTGCGCAGTCAGCTCGGCCAGGCCGAAGTCGGACACGAAGGCCGCTCCAGCGCCACCGCGGCCGACGACGTCGCCGCCCGCCGCGAGGAACTCCTCGACCACGGTGCGGCCTGCGGCCTGCTCCGGGGTGAAGGAGAGGGCGCGTCCCACGTAGAGCACGTCGGCGCTCTCGAGGGTCGCGGTGCCCGCGGTGAGCGCGGCCGCGTCGACGGCGACCGCGTCGGCGAAGCCGAGCTTGGCCAGCGCGTCGCGGTCCTCGTTCGTGCCGGAGTAGGCGACGCGGAGGGCGTCGAGCGCCTTCCCCTCCTCGGCGCGCACGCGGTCGGCGGTGGTCGCCGTGAAGTCGACGCCGAAGGCGGCGGCGGCTCCCTCGGCGGCCGCGAGCCCGGCGGCGTCTGCACGGAGGGCAATCGTGCCGTCCTCGAACTGCTCGAGGGCGACGCCGTCGGCCAGCAGCGCGTTGACGGCCTGGTACTCCAGGACGCCGCGCGGCTCGAAGGCGAGGTAGTCGGCGCCTGCCGGGAGGGAGCCGACCGGAGCCACGGCGGTCACCGGCTCCAGGCCGACGGCCGGGAGGGCGTCGGTGGTGGAGCCGATCGCCTGCACGTCGGCGCCCCAGAGGAGCGAGAGGCTCCAGGCCGAGACGTCGTACATCTCGGGCACGCGGCTCGAGATGTCGCTGCCGTCGGCGAGGAGGACGTTGGCGAGGCCGCGGACCGACTGGTGCATGTCGACCAGGTAGGTGCCCGCGGGGTAGGAGACTCCTCCGACGCTCGTGGCGGCCGTGGTCCGCGACACCTCGACGCCGTGGGCGAGCAGCTGCGCGACGAGGGTCTCGGCGTCCGAGACGGAGCGCTGCGTGCCGTCGACGGGGATGACGTAGGCGCGCGGGTACTCGGTCGTGTAGACGTCGGTCTCGTCCCAGATCTCGGTCCACTCGGTCGGCACGCCCGCGGGCAGGTCGGCCCCGGAGACGTCGGCGGGGATCTCGATGGCGGGGGCGCCGGTGACGCCGCGCTCGAAGATGGCGACCTGGTTGCTCAGGAGCGCGTCGCGGTTGGCCTCGATGTAGTCGACGGAGGCGTCCATGACGATCCCGGCGACCTCGACGTCGATGTCCGCGTTGGCCTGGCCCTGGGCGATCTCCTCCGGAGTGCTGTTGGCCGTGCGGCCGAGCGGAAGCTCCACCGTGTTGGTGATCGCGCCCTGGAAGGCGACGTACTGCGGGGCGAAGATGGGGGGCCAGTCGTCCCAGCCCGCGCGGATGTCGCGGTAGGGGATGAGGATCTTCCCGGTGTTGTCCGTGGTGGCGCTGCCGTCCTCGGCGAGGTAGGTGTTGCCGGGCACGTCGGCCTCGACGACGCGGCGCTCGATCTCGAGCGCGGTCGCGTAGGCGTGCGGGAGGAAGAGGTCGTACTCGTAGTTCTCGCCGTGCGGCGGGCCGCAGGGCTCGACCTGGAGGATCCCGGTGTAGCCGTGGATGTCGATGAAGTACGTGGGCTGGAGCACGCTCGAGAGGTCGCGGATCACGGCCGCCTCGCTGGTGGCTCCGGTGATCATGTCGCGGTTCGGGTCGTAGCCCGCGGCGACGGCGCGCTGGCCGAGGGCGCGGCCGTCGGGGTTGTTGGTGACGGTGAAGTAGAGGCGGTTGCCCTCGAGCAGCGCCTCGGTCTCCGCGTCCTCGGCGGTGGCGACGCCCTCGATGTACTCGAGGATCGCGTCGCTGCCCTCCCACTCGTTGCCGTGGATGTTGCCGTTGAACCAGACCGGCACCTTGTAGCCGTCCATCAGCTCGGCGTCGGCGGCCGCGGCGGCGGGCTCGTACTTGAGCCGGTCACGCCACTCGGCCTGCTGCGCCGTCTCGGCCTCGGTCTCGGGGGCGGTGACGGTGACCAGGTAGATGTCGCGGCCGAGGCCGGACTTCCCGACCACCTGGGTCGAGACCCGGTCGGAGCGGGCGGCGAGCGCGTTCAGCTGCGGCGCGATGGCGTCGTAGGGGGTGACTCCGCGCAGGAGCGAGGCGTCGGTCGGGTCGACGGGCACCTCGGTCAGCGGGGTCTGCTGCGGGTAGCTGGTCGGCACCGCGATCGGAGCGGACGGCGGACGCACGATGTCCACGCGGGTGTAATCGGCGGGTGCTGTCGTCGTGGCGGTCGCCGGCGGGGCGACCAGGAGGCCGCCGGCGGCGAGCGCGAGCGCGGCGCATCCGGAGGCGAGGGCGGTTCGAGATCTCAAGCGGAGTTCTTCCCTTGTCGAGGCGTGACGGAACGGATCGGGCCCCCGTCGGCGTCTGGATCTCCGAATCGGATGTGAACCCTCTCAGGAAGATAGAGACTCCATGTTTCCGTCACGTGTCGGCCGGGTCACCCCCGCGAGATGCCTCGTCGGAGGCCTCGCGCGGCGAGTCGAGTGTCGGAGCGGCATCCGACGAGAGGAGGAGAGAGGGCCTGGTCAGAGGAAGAGGGAGAGGACGAGCGTGGCGCCGAGCGCGAGGACGGAGGCGAGGGAGACGCCGACGGTCACGGACTTGAGGGCGCCGCGGACCGACTGGCCGAGGAAGCTCTGCAGCAGCCAGAAGGTGTTCGAGGTGACGTGGATGCAGAACAGCGCGCCGGAGCCCGCGGCGAGCGCGATCAGCAGAGGGTCGAGGCCGAGTGTCGCGGCGACCGGCGCGACGACTCCGGCCGCCGTGATCGCCGAGAGGGTGACCGAGCCGACCGCGATGTGCAGCACGGCCGCCATCACCCAGACGAGCAGCAGCGGCGCGGTCGCCGAGGTCGAGAAGTAGCCCTTCAGGATCTCGCCGAGGTCGCCCTGCGCGATCACCGCGGCGAGCGCCCCGCCGACGCCGGTGAGCAGGAAGATCTGCCCGCCGTCCTGGAAGCCCTTGGCGACCGCCTTCTCCATCCGCGCGGTTCCCACGGTGGACCGGCCGACCACTCCGGTGCCGATCACGGCGAGGAGGAGCGCGATGACGGGGTTCCCGAGGAACTGCAGCACCGGCAGCTCGATCCCGGAGACGGTGAGCACCGCCTGCGCGGCGATGAGCAGGAGAGCGAGGAGCATGGGCGCGAAGAGGAGCAGGAGCGGGCGCTCGCGGGCGGCGTGGGCGTCCTGCGCCTCAGCGGGACCCGCCGCGTCCTCGACGGACGAGCCGGACGAGCCGCCCGACACCGCTCCGGCTCCGCCCGAGGACGCCCCGCCGCGCCCCCGCGCGCCGAACGACGGCAGCCGTCCGCCGTCCGCATCGGGCGACGCTCCCACCGTCGCGAGCCCGGTCGTGTCGTCGCGCACGACCAGCTGCTCGTCGCGCGCTGGGTCCCAGAAGCCGAGGCGGAACGCGAGCGACATCAGCAGGATCGTGACCACGACCGTCGGCGCCACCACCGCGAAGCCGCCGAGCATCATCACGCCCAGCGGCACTCCGAGCAGCCCCGCGAGCGCGACCGCGGCGAAGCCGGGCACCATCATCACGATGCCCGTCTCGAGCCCGACGGCGAAGGTGACGGCGACGATGCCGGTGCCCGCGCGCCCCAGCCGCGGCGCGATCCGGCGCGCGAGCGGGGCCGCGATCACGATCAGCGCGTCGACGAAGATCGTCTGCAGGTAGGTGGCGAAGGACAGGCCCAGCGCGTAGGGGATCCCGCGGCGGCCGAAGACGCGCAGCAGGCCCTCGACGAGCCGGACGACGGCGCCCATCTCGTTGAGCATCGCGCCGATGAGCACGCCCCAGCCGATCAGGAGGCCCGCCTCCATCATCACCTCGCCGAAGCCGGTGGTCATCGTGGAGACGGTGTCGACAGGGCCGAGCCCGGTGAGCAGGCCGATCGCGGCGGCTCCCACGGCCAGCGCCAGCACCGGGTTGAACCGGAAGCGCACGATCGCGACGACCACCACGACGATCACGAGGGCGACGACGCCCAGGGTGTACCACTCGGGCATGACGTCCTCCTCCGCCCGCGACTGCGCGTGCCGTCACACCCTAGGGGACCGCCGCGCACCCCCTCGCCCCCGCCGGGCACGGGGCCCTAGCGTGGACGCATGGCACTGACGCTCCCCGAGCCCCGACTCCCCTCCCTCCTCGACTCCCCCGTCCTGCGCTGGGGGGTGATCGCGCCCGGCTCGATCGCCGGCTCGTTCGTCGAGGCGCTGCAGAAGCACACCCGGCAGCGCGTGGTCTCGGTGGGCTCCCGCTCGCTGGAGCGCGCGGAGCGGTTCGCGAGCCGGTTCGGGATCGAGCGGGCCTCGGCCGGCTACGAGGCCGTGGTCGAGGATCCGGAGGTCGACGTGGTCTACATCGCCTCGCCGCACTCGGAGCACGCCCGCCAGGCGCTGCTCGCCATCGCCGCGGGCAAGCACATCCTGGTCGAGAAGCCGTTCGCGCCGACCCCGGGCGAGGCCGAGATGATCGTGCACGCCGCGCGCGACGCCGGAGTCTTCGCGATGGAGGCGATGTGGATGCGCTACCTGCCGCACATGGACGTCGTGCGGCAGCTGCTCGCGGACGGGGCGGTCGGCGCGCCCGCCGTCGTCTCGGCCGACTTCGGCGCCGCCTTCGACTTCGACCCCTCCAGCCGCATCTTCGACCCGGCGCTCGCGGGCGGCGGCCTGCTGGACGTCGGCGTCTACGCCTCCTCCTTCGTCTCGATGGTGGCGGGCACCCCGCAGAGCACCGTCGTCGCCGGCAGCATGACCTCGACCGGCGTCGACGCGACCGCGACGATCGTCGGCAGCCACGCGCACGGGGTGCAGTCGGTGGCCACCTCGACCGTGCTGGCCGACACCCGCCACGCGGCGAGCGTCGCGGGGCGGGCGGGGCGGATCGACGTGCACCCGTCGTTCTGGACGCCGGGCGGCGTGACGCTCACCCGCGGCTCCGAGAGCGGGTCGTGGATCGACGAGACGCCGCTCCAGGGCGGCGAGGGCCTCGCCTGGGAGGCGCTGCACGTCGCGCAGTACGTGACGGAGGGGCGCACCGAGTCGCCGCTGCACCCGCTCGACGAGGTGGTCGCCGTGGTGCGGACCCTCGACGACGCGCGCCGCCGGCTGGGCGTCTCGGTGTAGGGCGGGCGGCGGGAGACCGCCGTCCCGGCCCTCAGCCCGCTGGCAGCTCGACGCGGAAGCTCGTGCGCCCCGGCTCGGACGCGACGAGGACGCGCCCGCCGTGGGCGTCGACGACCGCCGCCACGATCGCCAGGCCCAGCCCCGTCGATCCGGTCGTGCGCGCTCGGGAGGAGTCGCCACGGGCGAAGCGCTCGAACAGCACCGGCACCAGCTCCGGCGCGATGCCCGGGCCGGAATCGGTGACCGTCACGACTGCGATCGGCCGCCCCTCCGACACCTCCTCGGCGAGCGCCGCCACGACCCGGGTGCCGGGGGGCGTGTGCACGGTCGCGTTCCGCAGCAGATTGGCGACCACCTGGTGCAGCCGGAAGCCGTCGCCGCGGATCTCGATCGGCTCCTCGGGGAGCTCGAGGTCCCACTCGTGGTCGGGGCCCGCGGCGTGCGCGTCCGACAGCGCCTCGATCACGAGCAGCGTCAGGTCGACGGGCTCCTTCTCGAGGTCGCGGCCCTCGTCGAGGCGGGCGAGCAGGAGGAGGTCCTCGACCAGCGAGGTCATCCGGGTGGCGGCGGACTCGATCCGATCGAGGGAGTAGGCCGCCGACTCCGGCAGCTCGGTCCCGCCGCGCCGGGGCAGCTCCGCGTAGCCGCGAATCGCCGCGAGGGGAGTGCGCAGCTCGTGCGAGGCGTCGGCGACGAACTGCCGCACCTTGTCCTCGCTCGCCTGCCGCGACTCCAGAGCACCGGTGACGTGGTCGAGCATGCGGTTGAAGGCGGCGCCGACGCGGCCGACCTCGGTGCGGGTGTCGGCGTCCTCCTCCGGGACCCGCTCGACCAGCTCGACGGCGCCGCGGTCCAGCGGCAGCTCGGCCACGCGGGTCGCCGTCGCCTCCACCCGCTCCAGGGGCCGCAGGGCCACGCGGATGATCGCGGTGGCGACGAGGGCGACCAGCAGCATCGCCAGCAGCACCACCACGACGACCACCCAGGTGAGGGAGGCGAGCGTCTCGGCGACCTCGCCCAGGGGGACGCCGACGACGACGACGGAGCCCTCGACCGCCGCCGCGCGCACGCGGTAGGTCCCGAGACTCCCGGGCAGCTCGATGGTCGCCTCCTCGCCCCCTGCGGCGACGGCCGCCGCGAGCACCGAGTCGGCCGGGTCCGAGAACTGCCGGCAGACCCCGTCGGCGTCGACGTAGGCGCCGATGAAGGAGCCGTCCGAGCCCTGGACGGCGGTGATGGTGCTGAGGTTCTGGCTCGGGCCGCCGCCGAAGGATCCGCTGGGGCAGGTCGTGGCCTGCTCGATCGCGCTCGACCCGCCGAAGCGGCTCGGCCCGTCGAAGTCCTGGAGGCGCGTGACCGACTGGCTGAGCGACGCGTCCGTGCTGCCGTAGAGGATCGAGCGGGCGGAGAGCACGCTGACCGCTCCCACGACGCCCGCCGTCACCGCGACGAGCGCGACCACGGCGACGACCATCCGCCGCCGCAGAGTCCACGGCGCGCGCCGGCCGCGGCGGGAGCTGCGGAGGGCGGAGCGGGTCGCGAAGTCGCCGAGCGACGGGCGGCCGGTGCGGCTCACTGGTCGGCGGGCTTCAGGAGGTAGCCGGCGCCGCGCACGGTGTGGATCATCGGCGAGCGGCCGGCGTCGATCTTCTTGCGCAGGTACGAGATGTAGATCTCGACCACGCTCGACTTGCCGCCGAAGTCGTACGACCAGACCCGGTCGAGGATCTGGGCCTTGCTGAGCACGCGGCGCGGATTGCGCATCAGGAAGCGCAGCAGCTCGAACTCGGTGGCGGTCAGCTCGATCTCGTCGCCGCCCCGGCGGACCTCGTGGCTGTCCTCGTTCAGCACCAGGTCCCCCACGACGACCTCGGGGTCGTCCGCGTCGTTGGCGAGCAGGGTGCTGCGGCGGATGAGGCCGCGCATCCGGGCGACCAGCTCCTCGAGGGAGAAGGGCTTGGTGACGTAGTCGTCGCCGCCGGCGGTGAGGCCGGCGATCCGGTCGTCGAGCGCGTCCTTCGCGGTGAGGAAGAGGACCGGGGTCTCGCTGCCGTCCGCGCGGACCCGCTGCAGGACCTGGAGGCCGTCGATGTCGGGGAGCATCACGTCGAGCACGATCACGTCCGGTCGGAACTCGCGGGTGATCGTGATCGCGGCGCGGCCCTCGGCGGCGGTGCGCACCTCCCAGCCCTCGTAGCGCAGAGCCATCTGGAGCAGGTCGGTGAGGGTGCTCTCGTCGTCGACGACGAGGACGCGGATCGGCGTCCCGTCGGCCCGCTTCAGGCGGGTGCGCTGCGCGGGGGCGAGGTGCTTCGAGGGGGCCGGGGTGCTCATGACTCCAGTATCGGGAGTTCCCTATGGATCGGCTATGACCGGCCGATGCCGTCGCTGTGCGCTCCCGATGCGTCCTCCGCGGGATCGGCGTCGAGCTCCTCCGGAGCGATCGCCGCGGTGCGCGCGTAGCCGCGGACCCGCCGGTCGATGAAGGTCGCCGCCCAGAGCAGGACGCCGATCACGAGCAGCACCCCCGCGATGCCGTACTGGGCGGTGTCGCGTCCCGAGGTGATCGGCAGCACCAGGTAGACGCAGGCGATCGTGCCCAGCACCGGCAGCACGGTGGGGGTCCGGAAGTGACGGTGCTCGACCGGCTGCCGCCGCAGCACCAGCACGGAGACGTTGACGACGGCGAAGACCGCCAGCAGGAGGAGGGACGTGGTCCCGCCCAGCAGCACCGCGATGGGGTCGGAGGGGTCGCGCGACACGTAGGCGGTGAGGAGCAGGGCGATCACCGTCGTGAAGAGGATCGCCGCCCACGGCGTGCGCCGTCCGCGCAGCACGTTCTGCAGGAACGGCGGCAGCACGCCCTGGCGGCTCATCCCGTAGAGCAGGCGGCTGGCCATCATCATGTTGATCAGCGCGCTGTTGGCCACGGCGAAGAGCGAGATGAAGGGCAGCAGCGTCGAGATCGGGAAGTCGGGCGCCGCGGCCTCGACGACCGTGACGAGCGGAGTGTCGTTGCCGGCCAGCTCCCCCACGGGGACGATCGCGACGGCGAGCGTGGACACGAGCACGTAGACCACGGCGGTGATGCCGAGACCTGTGAGCATCACGCGCGGGAAGATGCGGCTGGGCTCCTTCGTCTCCTCCGCCATGTTCACCGAGTCCTCGAAGCCGACCATCGCGAAGAACGCCAAGGAGGTCGCGGTGCTCACCGCGAGCAGCAGCGACTTGTCCTCCGGCGCCTCGAACGCGACCACCCGCGAGAAGTCGGCCTGCCCGCCGAACACGGCGAAGAAGCACACGAAGATCACCAGCAGCAGGCCCGAGAGCTCGATCAGGGTGAGCACCACGTTCAGCCCGACGCTCTCGGCGACGCCCCGCAGGTTCACCAGGGCGATGCAGACCATGAACACCAGCGCGATGCTCAACCGCGTCCCCGCGCCGTCCCCGAGCCCGAAGCCGATCGCGAAGTTGCTCGCGAAGGCGCCCGAGGCGGCGGAGGCCGAGGTGATCCCGCTCGCCATCACGGTGAAGCAGACGAGGAACGTGACGAAGTGGATCCCGAACGCCTTGTGCGCGTAGAGCGCGGCGCCCGCCGCCTGCGGGTACTTCGTCACCAGCTCCAGGTACGAGCAGGCGGTGAGCGTGGCGACGACGAACGCGATCACGAAGGGGAGCCACGCGGCCCCGCCCACCTCGGCCGCGACCTGCCCGGTGAGCGCGTAGATCCCGGTGCCGAGGATGTCGCCGACCACGAACAGCAGCAGCAGCTTGGGGCCGAGCACGCGCTTGAGCTCGGGCGGGGCGGACGTCTCTCTCGTGGCGGTCATCGTCGGCCCCTCCCGTTGCGGATGAGCGCGAGCCTACGACCGCGGGCACCGCCCCGGGAAGAGCGGGCGCCCGGAGAGCAGGAGTCGACGACACCCACGACTCCGCCGTCGCGCCGTGCGCAGCGCAGCCTCCACCTCGCCGGCGGGAGGCTGCGCGAGGCCGGCTGACCGGATGCTGCCACGGCCGGAACCTGCCCGGACGTCCCGTGGGCCCCCGACCCTCCGCCCCGCGCGGAGCCGGGGGTCCGCCGCATGTCCGGATGCTGCCGTGCCCGGATGCTGATCTGGTTCCGCCGACGGGCCTCCGCGAGGCTCGGAGGACCACGACGAGAGGACGCACCATGACCGCCACTGCACCCGCCGCCACCCCGCACCTCGGCCCCGTCGCCGCCGGAGGCGCCCTCGCCTGGGCCGCGCTGGCCGCGCTCCTCCTGCTCGGGGAGCCGCACCCCGCGGCGGTCCTCCTGCTCGTGCTCGCCGCTGCCGCCGCGGGGTGCGGCTCCCCGAGCAGGAGGAGCGCGGCCAGCGCGGCCCAGGCGAGGGCGCCTCCGGCGGCGACGGGGCCGAGGTGCGG
>NZ_PSTL01000041.1:0-8786 GCF_002930845.1 Rathayibacter sp. AY1A7
GTGTGGAGGCGGGGCGGCGGGCGGGTCGGCGGGCGGAGCGGAGAGCGGGCGTCGGAGCGGACCCGCGCGGGCGTCCCCGGAGCGTCACTCCACCGCGTCGGCGACAGCGGTCACGACCGCGCGGAACCGGTCCGGCGCCTCGCGGATCCGCCGCCGGAGGAGGACCCCGGCGAGCGCCGACGAGGCGGGTGCGGCGACCAGCTCGCACTCGACCCGGGCCCCCTCCTCGTCCGCCAGGACCCGCCACTGCTCGATGCCGAGCACGGGGAGTCGGCGCTCGAGCCCGCTCCCCCGCCGCTCGTAGGCGCCGTCGGCGGCGAGGACGTCCGCGAGGGCGGCGAGCACAGGGGCGGGGTCGGCGTGGAGGACGGAGGCGAGGGCGAGGATGCTGCGCACGGCGGCAGTCTCGCACGCCCCCGCGTCAGGAGCGGGCGTCGAGGACGCGCCGGAGCCAGTCGAACGACGCCTTGGGCACGCGGTCCCGGCTGCGCGTGTCGACGGCCACGAGCCCGTGCGGGCGGCTGTAGCCGTGCTGCCACTCGAACGCGTCGACCAGGGTCCAGAGCTGCACGGCCTCCACCGGCAGTCCGTCGTGGACGGCCTCGGCGAGAGCGGCCAGGTGCGCCCCGAGCCAGCGGATCCGCTCCGTGTCGACGATCGCACCCTCGCGATCGGGCTCGTCGGAGTAGCTCGCGCCGAGCGCGGTCACCACCAGCGGCGGCAGGGCGTCGCCGTAGCGCTCCACGAGGGACCGCAGCACCGAGACCACTGCCCAGGGTGCGACCGGCGACCCGTCGCCCGTGCGGTCCAGCTCCGGCCAGGGCGCCGTGTGGAACGGGAGCGCAAGAGGAGCGCCCACCCCGGTCGGCAGCGCCGGGTCGCGGCCCGCCACGATCCGCAGCGGCGGCAGCGGCGCGACCGCGTAGAAGTCGAGCGGAGCCGAGATGCGCGCGAGGTCGACCGGATCCGCCTGCGCGAGGGCGCCGAGGAACGGCGGCAGCTCCTCCGGTCCGACCGGGTAGGACCCGGTCAGCACGGCGTCGGCCACCAGGCGGTTCCGCAGGACGTCCGCCAGGGAGGCGAAGGCGCGGTCCCGGTCGTCGTCCGAGGCGGGCTCGACCGGCGCGAGCGCGTCGACGAGGCCGATCCTCCCGGTCACCTCCGCCGCCCGCAGCGCCTCCAGCGCCACGCCGTGCCCGAGGAGCTGGTGGTGCAGCGCCGGCAGGGCGCTGAACAGCCGGCCGGCGCCCGGCGCCTGCCGCGCGAGCGCGTAGCCCTCGAGCATCACCGTCGACGGCTGGTCGAGGGTGATCCAGTCGGCGACCCGGTCGCCGAACCGCCCGCCGAGCTCGAAGGCGAGATCGCCGAAGCGGAACGCGGTGTCGCGGTTCATCCAGCCGCCGCTGAGCGCCGACGGGGTGTCGCGGTGGTGCAGGGTCAGCGCGACCCGGATCCCCGTCTCGGCGAGCCCGTCGAGCAGGCGGTCGTAGAAGCCGAGCCCTCCGCGGTCGATCGGCCCGCGGCCGTCGGGCTGCAGCCGGGGCCACGAGACCGAGAGCCGGAGCTCGTCGACGCCGAGATCGACCAGCAGCGCGAGGTCCTCGCGCCAGCGCAGGAGGAAGTCCGTCGCGATCTCGGGAGTGGCCTCCTCGGCGATCGTCCCCCGTCGCAGCGCGAAGTCGTCCCACACCGACCGGCCCCGGCCGCCCGTCTCGAGGGAGCCCTCCGTCTGGAAGGCGCTCTGCGCCATTCCGATGCGCAGGCCCGGCGGCAGGAGCCCGCCCAGCTCGCGCGGATCGTCGAAGCGCGCAGCCTCGACGCGCACCTCCCGCCGATCGCGCCCGCGGGCCTCGTCTTCGCGCATTCCACTGTCCTCCGGATCTGATCGACGGGTATATTCTCGCGGAAGCGCTCTCCCGGATCTCCCCGACTCCCCCGACCGACTGAGACGCCTCCTCCGGATGGTGTACATCCGGGAACAGTGGTGCGGCGCGCTTGACAGCTCCCCCCTGCCCCCGTGCAATGGACGCATCGTGAAATCGGGCGTCGACGTGGCAGTACCGGGGGGTTCACCGGTCGTGCCGGTGCCCCGACTCCGCCGATCCCCGCGGCGCACGGCCGCCCTGCTGCTGGTGCTCCTCGCGGCCGTCGCCTCCGTCTCCGGGCTGGCCGCTCCGGCCGCGCAGGCCGCCGCTCTCACGATCACCGCTCCCTCCTCCGGCGCGGTCCTCAGCACGGGAGCGACGACGGTCACCGGCACGGCGACGGCCGGGGACCAGGTGCAGATCGGGCTCCGCGGCGGCGGCGACCCCCTCTGCATCACCACCGCGGGCCCCGACGGCGGCTGGAGCTGCGCCGTCTCCCTCGACGACGGGCCGGCGACCCTGGTCGCGGTGGAGCTCCTCGCCGGCGGCGGGACCACCTCGGCCGCCGTCCCGATCGCCGTCCTCAGCGCCCCCGTCATCGAGTCGGTCGACGGCTCGGCGACCTCCGCGGGCTCGGTCCGCGGCACGGCCTACCCCGGCGCGAGCGTCGCCGCGGTCTCGAACGGCGGCGCCGCGTGCCTGGCCACCGCCGACTCCGGCGGCGCATGGTTCTGCCAGCTCGCCCCCACTCCGGCGCCGGGCAGCTACCGCGTCACCGCGACGCAGACCGCCTCCTTCGCCGGCAGCGCCGCCTCGCCGGCCAGCGCGCCGGTGACCCTCGTGGTCGACACCGCTGCTCCTGCCGCCCCCGCCCTCACCTCGCCGTCGAACGGCGCCGCCCTGCCGCTCGGCGGCGCGTCCTACTCGGGGACGGGCGTGGACGGCACCCGCGCCTACGTGTACGTGGACCGGGTCAACACCTGCGACGCGGCGGTCAGCGGAGGCGCCTGGAGCTGCACCGGCGGCACGATCACGGCGGGCGCGCACCGGGTCTCCGCCATCGCCGGGGACAGCGCCGGCAACTACAGCCCGCCGAGCCCCTGGATCGACGTGACCTTCGCGGCGGCGACGACCGCTCCCACCGGCACGCCCAGCGCGACGACGCCGGCCGCCCCCGGTGCCGCGCCCACCGCACCCGGGGCCGCCGCGTCTCCCGCTCCGAGCAGTGCGGCGCCGACCGCGTCCCCGTCGCCCGTCCGCCCCGGAGAGGCCGCGCCCGCGCCCGAGGACGAGCCGACCGCCGAGCCCACCGCAGCACCGGTCCCGGCTCCAGACCAGGACGGCGGTGACGTGCCGCCGCAGCCCGCCCCCGACGCCGGATCCGAGCCGGGCGGCTGGAGCGCGGCGACCGGGATGACCACCGCGCTGTCCGCCGGATCGCCCGTCGTCTCGATGGCCGATTGGATGCGCTCCCTCGCCCTCGCTCTGCTCTCGCTCGCCCTGGTCGTCGTGCCGGCCCGCCTCGCCGCGGCCGGGCGCGCGCCCCGCGCCGAGCGCAGCTGGCACCTCACGGGCCGGAACCGCGCCGCCGTCGAGTACGACGACAAGCCGGACACCGGTCCCGCCTCGCCGCGCCTGATGGTCGTCGGGATGATCGGCTGCGCAGCCGGCCTCGTCCTGCTCTCGGGACGCGTCGACGGCCAGCCCGCCTACCTGCGCCTGCTGATCGCCGTCATCGTGGCCGTCGCCGTGGTCAACGCGGTCGCCGCCGCCGTCCCCGCGCTGGTCGGCCGACGGATCGGCGTCAGCGGGATCGGCGTCGTCGCCGCTCCGCGCGCGCTGCTCCTGGTCGCGGCGGCCGCTCTCGTCTCGCGCTTCGCGGGACTGGACCCGGCGCTCCTCTTCGGCGTGGTGATCGGCCTCGTCCTCCCCGAGGGCGCATCCGCCGTCGACCGGGCGAAGCTCTCCACCGTCCGCGTCGTCTCGCTGCTGGGCCTCGCCGGACTCGCCTGGGGCGCCTCCGCCGTGGTCCCGCCCGACGGCTCGTTCGGCTCCGTGCTCGCCGCGGAGGTGCTCAGCGCGACCACGCTGATCTCGGTCGGCTCGAGCGTGGTGCTGCTGTTCCCGGTCGGGCGCCCCGCCGGCCGCAGTATCCTGCGCTGGTCCCCGCTGCTCTGGCTCGGGCTCACGCTCCTCGCGACGACCGTGCTGTTCGTGCTGCTCACCCCGACCATCGCGTCCTGGTCGACCGACGGCGGAGCGGGCCCGGTGCTCTTCGCCGTCGTCGCCTTCAGCGCGGTGTGCACGTCGATCTGGGCCTGGCGGCGCTTCGTCGAGTCGGAGTAGCCGGGCTCGGGGGCCCGCTCAGCCGATCGAGACGGGCCGGTCGAGGTCGTCGCCCGGCAGCACGTCGGCCACGGCGCCGACGGTCAGCTCGCGCAGCGTCGCTATGCCGCCGTAGACGCCGAGGAACGCGGTGTCGGCCGCGTCGCGTCCCGTCGCGATCCGCACGAGGCTCGACCGCGGCGCGAGCGTCGTCGCGTCGACCGCCCGCCACTCCCCGTCGATCCAGGCCTCCGCGACCGCGTGGAAGTCCATCGGCTGCAGTCCCGGCGCGTACACGGCCGCCAGTCGGGCGGGCACGTCCAGCGCACGGAGGAGGGCGACGACGAGGTGCGCGAAGTCGCGGCAGACGCCGCGGCGGGCGAGCAGCGTCCGCTCGGCCCCGTCCGTCGGAAGGCTCGAGCCGGGGACGTACGCCAGCCGCGTGCCGACCCAGGAGCTCACCGCGTGCAGGAGGTCCGCCCCGGCGAGGCCGGCGAACTCGGCCCGGGCCGTCGCCCACAGCACGTCCGACTCGGCGTAGCGGCTCGGCCGCAGGTACCGCAGCCGGTCCACCTCGTCGCCCTCGAGCGGATCGAGGCGTCCCAGGACGCGCGCGGAGTAGTCCACGACGAGGTGCCCGACCGGCGCGTCGAGCACGTGCAGCCGGGTGCCGTGCTGGTCGATCACCTCGCGAGCGGCGAGCGGGCGGCCGTCGACGGTGAGCGTCAGCGACTCCTCCGCCCCGTACGCGTCGGCCACCGCGATCGAGAGGACGAGGGCGGCCGGAGCCGCGACGTCGAGGGTCAGGTGGGCCGAGACGTCGCGCTGCATGGGGCTCTTCTCCGGGGCGTGGCGGGTGGGGGTCAGGCGCCCTGCTCGCCCTTCGGCGGCGGGGTGGGGGCGGCGTCCGGCTCCTGCACGAGCTGCAGCCCGCCGGACGAGTTCGCCGAGACGGTCAGCAGGTCGATCCAGGTGCGGTTGATCGAGGGGACCCGTCCGCCGAAGTACTTGAAGTAGAGGGGCACGGAGGGGTCGAGCCAGATGCTCGAGCGGCCGTCGCCGACCGCGGGGTCGTCCCGCCAGGAGAAGAAGAAGCTCTCGCGGCGGCGCAGCTTGTTGGCGATGACGATCTGGACGTGCGTGAGCGTGCGGTCGTCGAACTCGATCTCGACTCCCGAGGCTCCGTAGAGCAGCTTCCCCATGGGGGCCTCCCGGCCGCCCGTCGCCGGGCGGTGCATGACGGTGCCCGCGGGCACGAGAAGCGGGACCGTTCCGGCGCCCGCCGTGGACCGGGCGGCTCGCATCCGGACGCGGGCGCCCGGGCTCGGAACCGCCCGGTGACGACTCTAGGCGAGGCGGCGCGGGCGCGCGGGATCCTCGTCCGATTCCCGAACACCGGGCTCCTCCGGCCGGAAGGACGACCGGTCCGGAGGCGCGCCCGGCGCCCTGCCGGATCCGGGCGAGACGCGCCGGGGCGCTGCCGCGCGCATGTCGGAGGTCGGACGTACGGTACCCGCATGATCGAATGCGCACTCTGCGGAACCGACGCCGTCGTCCTCGACCGCTCCGGCGGCCGCGACACCGAGGAGGAGCTCGTCGTGCTCTGCGCCGACTGCACCCCGGGCGAGATCACCCAGGCCCTCGAGGCCGGGCTGCTCGAGCCCGCTCGACGCAGCGCGCACGCCCGCGCCGCCTAGAGAGCGGCACGTCGGACGGAGTGCCCCCACTGGGACTCGAACCCAGACTGAGACGATTTTAAGTCGTCTGCCTCTGCCGATTGGGCTATGGGGGCGACCACCGGGAGGAGCGACCCTCCCGGCGGCGGTGTCAGGACTTGGCGGGCTCGCCGCCGACCGGGACCGGAGCACCGGCCTGGCCGGGGATCTGCGCCGGGGCCTGCGCGGCCGGAGCCTCGGCGGCCGGGGCCGCCGGACGCGGACGCGACGCGTAGGTCTCGAAGGAGCCGCGGGGGTACTCGCGGGCCTCGATCGAGGCGATGTCGCGGCCGAGCCAGAGGTTGTTCCACCAGCCCCAGACCACGCGGAACTTGCGCTCCCACGAGGGCATGGCGAGACCGTGGTAGCCGCGGTGCATCACCCAGGCGGGGAAGCCCTTCACGGCGATCTTGCCGGACTGGAACACGCCGATGCCGATGCCCAGGCCCGCGACCGCGCCGAGGTTCTTGTGCACGTAGTCGACCGGCTCCTCGCCGCGGAGCACCGCGGTGATGTTCTTGGCCATGAGCTTGCCCTGGCGGACGGCGTGCTGGGCGTTCGGCACGCAGAAGCCGCCGACGCCGCCGCCGGTGAGGTCGGGGACGGCCGTCGCGTCGCCGGCGCCCCAGGCGCCCTCGACGAGCACGTCGTCGTGGCCGACGCGGAGGTCGGCGCGCACGCGCAGGCGGCCGCGCTCCTCGATGGGCAGGTCGGAGTTCTTGATCGACGGGTTCGCCATGACGCCCGCGGTCCAGATGATCAGGTCCGACTCGAAGCTCTCGCCCGTCGACAGCTGGATGACGCCGTTCTCGGCCGACTTGAGCTGCGTGTCGAGGTGCACGGTGGCCCCTCGCTGGTCGAGGTTCTTCAGCACCCAGTGGCTCGTCTCGAGGGCGACCTCGGGCATGATCCGGCCCATCGCCTCGATGAGGTGGAACTGCGTCTCCTCGAAGTCGATCTCGGGGTAGCGCTTGAGCAGCGCGCTCGCGAAGGAGCGCAGCTCGGCGAAGACCTCGATGCCCGCGAACCCGCCGCCGACGACCGTGACGGTCAGCAGGCGCGAGCGCTCGGGGCCGGCGGGGAGCGACGCGGCCTTGTCGAAGTTCGTGAGCATGCGGTCGCGGATCGCGGTCGCCTCCTCGATCGTCTTCAGGCCGATCGCGTTGTCGGCGACGCCCGGGATCGGGAAGGTGCGCGAGACGGAGCCGGCGGTGACGACGATCTGGTCGTACTCGAACTCGTAGGGCTCGCCCACGGTCGGGGTGATCGTCGCGGTGCGGTTCGCGTGGTCGATCTTCGTCACCTTGGCGGCGAGGATCGCGGTCTTCTTGAGGTGGCGGCGGAGCGAGACGATCGCGTGGCGCGGCTCGATCGACCCCGCGGCGACCTCGGGGAGGAAGGGCAGGTACGCCATGTAGGGCAGCGGGTCGACGATCGTGACCTCTGCCTCGTGCGGGCGGAGCTGCTTCTCGAGCTTCCACGCGGTGTAGAAGCCGGCGTAGCCGCCTCCGACGATCAGGATTCTGGGCACGGTTGACTCTCCAAGAGGGATGGACAATGCGAACACCCTCACGCAATGCGAAGTGCCCGCTCTCGATGCGGTGGGCAGCACTGACCCCGACTGGGAATCAGCTTAGCGAAGAGCGCGCCGGTGGTGGCGCCTCCGTGGCTCCGGTAGGAGCGGCTACGCGTCGAGCGGCCTGCAGGCGCAGCGCTCGGGAGACCAGTCGGCGCGGGCCAGGGCCAGATC
This sequence comes from Rathayibacter sp. AY1A7, assembly GCF_002930845.1. Taxonomy (NCBI): domain Bacteria; kingdom Bacillati; phylum Actinomycetota; class Actinomycetes; order Micrococcales; family Microbacteriaceae; genus Rathayibacter; species Rathayibacter sp. AY1A7. Next base: position 7,656 of record NZ_PSTL01000041.1, read on the forward strand.
GCCGATCGGATTGACGCCGGGGCCCGCCGCGAGGGCGTGCGCGGCGAGGGCGTGGAGGCACTTCACCCGCGAGGGCATGCCCCCGGAGGAGATGCCCGCGATCTCGGGGACGGAGCCGATGCTCTCGCGGTCGGCCAGGAACGCCCGGTGCGCAGCGGCGTACGCCTCGCGCAGCTCCTCGTCCTCGGCGAGCATCGCGTTGTACTCGACCATGACCTGGGTGGCCTCGAGCTGCGAGATCGCGGCCGTCGCGGCGGGGTGGGTCAGGTAGTAGAAGGTGGGGAACGGCGTGCCGTCGGACAGGCGGGGGCTCGTGGAGACCACCGTCGGGTCGCCGCAGACGCAGCTTGCGCTGATCCCGACGACGTCCCGGGCGGGACGGCCCAGCTGGGCGGAGACGACCGCGATGTCGCGCTCGGACGGCGGATCGAAGGGGGGCGTGGTCACGGGGGCTCCAGAGGACGGACGGCCGGGAGGACGCTCCAGTGTACGCGGGGCCGGGCGGGAGCGACGGGGTCGGGCGGGAGCTACGGAGTCGGTGTCAGCTCGTCGGCGGTCGGCTCGCCGAGGCCCGAGACCGCGATCGAGGACAGCAGGGAGCCGGCCCAGTCGCTCGGGGTCTCCTGCACCGTGTCGCTCGCGGGCTGCTGCGCCTGCTGGGCGAGCGTCACGTCGTCGAGCACGAGGTAGCTCACCTCGCCGGGCATCACGAAGTACAGCCGCTCGCGGGCCTGCGCGCGGATGAACGCCGGGTCGGACCAGCGGGTGCGCTGCTCGTCGAGGTTCTGCGCCTGGGTCTTGGCCGCGTCGACCGAGCGCTGCAGCTCGGCGATCTCGGCGCGCTGCTCGACGAAGTTCTTGATGCTCGGGGCGAGCACGACCACCGCGAGGATCATGATCCCCATCACCAGCAGCGTGAAGCCGGAGCCGCGGACGCCGGCGATCCACGCGGACGAGGGCGGAGCGGGCGGCTGCTTCGGGCGGGGGGTGCGCGGGGCGGATGCGGCACGGGGCGCCGAGGGCGTGCGGGAGCCGGAGGCTCCTCGCTTCTTCCCGGCGGACGACGTGCCGGCGGCCGGTCGCGCGGGCCTCTCGGGCACCGGGGCGGGCGCGGGCCGACGGGGTGCGCTC
>NZ_PSTL01000042.1:0-7840 GCF_002930845.1 Rathayibacter sp. AY1A7
GGGAGGCGGCGGGCGCGCCGGCCCCCGCTGCCGCCGCGCCCGCCGCCTCCCCGGAGCCCACCGACTCCAACCCCGGCTACGTCACCCCGCTCGTGCGCAAGCTCGCCGGCGAGAACGGCATCGACCTCTCCACCCTCACGGGAACCGGAGTCGGCGGCCGCATCCGCAAGCAGGACGTCCTCGACGCGGTCGAGGCCGCCAAGTCGGCTCCGGCCGCCCCGGTCTCGGCGCCCGCCGCCGCAGCCGCCAAGGCCGCGCGCACCCCGCTCGAGACCTCGCCCCTCCGCGGCACCACGCAGCCGATGTCGCGCCTGCGCAAGGTCCTCGCGCAGCGCGCCGTCGAGTCGATGCAGACGAGCGCCCAGCTCACCTCGGTCATCGAGGTCGACGTCACGGCGGTCGCCCGCTTCCGCGACTCGGTCAAGAAGAGCTTCCAGGAGAAGACCGGCGCCAAGCTGTCCTTCCTCCCGTTCTTCGCCCTCGCGGCGGCCGAGGCGCTCAAGGCCTACCCGGTGATCAACTCGACCCTCGACGGCGAGTCGATCGTCTACCCGGACCACGAGAACATCAGCATCGCCGTCGACACCGAGCGCGGCCTGCTGACCCCGGTCCTCAAGAACGCGTCCGAGCTGAACCTCGCGCAGATCGCCTCCACCATCGGAGACCTGGCCGAGCGCACCCGCAACAACAAGCTGAAGCCCGACGAGCTCGCCGGCGGCACCTTCACGCTGACCAACACCGGTTCGCGCGGGGCCCTGTTCGACACTCCCGTCGTGTTCCTGCCGCAGACCGCGATCCTCGGCACCGGCATCGTCACCAAGAAGCCGGCCGTCGTGCAGGTGGACGGTGCTGACGCCATCGCGATCCGCTCGACCGTCTTCCTCGCGCTCTCGTACGACCACCGCACGGTCGATGGAGCCGACGCGGCGCGCTTCCTGGTCGCGATCAAGGAGCGCCTCGAGGAGGGCTCGTTCGAGAACGACCTCGGCATCTGACACGCTCCCCCTGAGCGCGCCTCTCACGAGGCCGCTCCGGTGTAGACGTCGCGGATGAGCCAGCCGGCCTCCGTCCTGATGATCAGGACGGAGGCCGCTGTCGTCCCCGGGGCCGTCCGGAGGTGCACGACCGCCGATGCCCCGTTCACGTCGACGAGGACGGCCGACGCCTCCCCCGTCGCCGGGACAGCGGAGGCGGGGCCGTCCGCTGCGTCGCCGAGCGGCGAGTCCGCCGTGACCAGACCGCGGGCGCACCCCCGGTCCCCGCACGCGCGAACCGCGTCGATCAGCACCTCCGCCGCCTGCTCGGCGTCGAGTGAGGTCGCCGCGACCGGAGCCGGCGGTGCCGCGGTCGCCACCGCCGGCGGAGCCGACCGAGCCGGAACGGGCGCGGCTGCGGTCGACGCCTCCGCATCCTGCACCTGCCGATCGGGCCCGCCCGCGAGCGAACCGGCGAGCACCGCTCCCAGCACGATCGCCGTCCCGACCGAGAGCGGTCCCCGACGCCGGACGACGAACGCCCGGAGGCGGTCCTGCCAGCCGTCGAGCGGATGGACCCGCCGGTGCCGGGCAGTCGGAGCCGGCACCGCCTCCCGACCCCGTGCATCCGCGCCGGACGTCGGCAGCGCCCGCACCGCTTCGCCCATCCCCTGCGGATCCGCGAGTCCGTAGAGGTTGCCCTCCAGCGCCAGCAGGTCGCGGTGCCGCGCGAGGGCGGCGACCGGCAGCTCCGGGCAGAGCATCCCGAGGCGCTCCAGGACCCGCTGCAGCGCGTCGCGCGCCGCACGCGGGGTGTCGACGGCGGGCGTCGTCAGCAGCAGCAGGGGCCGACCCTTCTCCGTCAAGCCGATGTCGTCCGTCGTCGGAGCCAGCCATGCTCCCTCGAGCGCGGCCGAGCGGACCGCGCCCACCACGGGGGCGAGGAGGGTGACCGCGGCGCCGAGTCCGATCCCCCGCTCGACCCGCAGGAACCTCTCGAGCGTGGCGACGACGGGAGGGGCGGTCGACACGATGCACCTCCTCGGAGACGACTCCACCCGGACGATGCTCTCGCGGTGGCGGTGCTCGGCGAGCCGAGCCACCGGCGACGCCTGCAGCGCCTCGGCCTCCCGCGGCCGCATCGTCCGCTCGGCCGACGGTGCGGCGTCCGGCGCAGGCGTCCACCGCCTCCCCGTCCGCGCTCCGCCGATCCTCCGGCCCTGGACCGTCCCGCTGCTCGTCATGAGGCGAGCTTGACCGCAGGCCGAGGCGGAGGACGCCCGCCGATCCCGATCGGTGGAGGAATCGGCGCACGTGCCCTCTGTGGAGGAGTCGGATCCGCGTCCGGGGTCCGCCGCCGCGCTCCCGCTCGGTATCCTTGACGTCATGGCACGCAGCACGGAACCGTCGACGAAGGCGGTCAAGGAACCCGGACGTCTCAAGCAGATGTGGCAGGTGTTCCAGATGACCCGCCGCTACGACAGCAGCGCCGTCTGGATCATCCTCCTCGCGCTCCTGCTCCCGATCCTGCTCGGCGTGCTCCTCGGCATCCTGCTCGGCAACGGCAACGGCTTCGTGATCGCGCTGTGGATCATCGTGGGCGTGATGGCCGGCCTGGTCGCCGGACTCGCCGTGCTCTCGCGCCGCGCCGAGCGCGCCGCCTACGGGCAGATCGCCGGGCAGCCCGGCGCGGTCGGCGCCGTCCTGCGCAGCGGACTGCGCGGCACCTGGACCGGCGGCGAGATGCCCGTCGCCGTCAACGGCAAGACCCAGGACGCCGTCTACCGCGCCGTCGGCCGCGGAGGCGTCGTGCTGATCGCGGAGGGCCCCGCCTCCCGGACCAAGCGCATGCTCGAGGACGAGCGGCGCAAGGTGTCGCGGATCCTGCCGAACGTCCCCGTCACCTTCGTGCACGTCGGCTCCGACGCCGATGCGACTCCGCTGCACAAGGTGCCGAGCCGCCTCTCGAAGACGAAGAAGGTCCTCACCAAGGCCGAGGTCCTCGCGGTGAAGAACCGGCTCTCCTCGCTCAACACGTCGCTGCCCATCCCGAAGGGCGTCGACCCCTTCAAGGTGCGCCCTCAGCGATCGCGCTGACGCACGACGCGACAGGCCGGTCGGGATCTCTCCCGGCCGGCCTGCTTCGTCTGCGGCACGTCAGTAGCGAGCGAGAACCGTCCCGGCCACCTTGTCGTGGAAGCCGCGCTGGTCCGAGTCCCAGACGAGCGCCGGCACCAGCACGGCCAGCAGCACAGAGCGCACGATCGGGCGCCACACGCCGACCCAGCCCCCGCCGAGACGGATGACGCGCATCCCGAGCAGGCGGTGCCCGATGCTGCCGCCGATGGTGGGGATGAAGACGACCTGCAGCAGGACGAACAGCAGCAGGCTCGCCCAGCGGTCGTAGTCGAAGAACGCGAGCGACAGCAGAGCGGCGACGGCGAAGTCGACGGCCAGGGCGGCGATGCGGCGGCCGGACCGTCCGACCGAGAGGCGGCCCTCTCGGGGGAGGCCGAGACGCTCCCCCGGGTACGAGCTCGGGGCGGCGTCGGCGAAGGTCCTGCGGTCGGCGGCTGGCATCCTCCGATCCTATCCGCGGCGTCTCGGAGCGGACCGAGGAGCGGGTGGTCCGGCAGACGACGTGGAGCCCGACCCCGGACGGGCCCCGTAACATGTCGGAAACAACAGGGACACGGTGGGGAAACCCCCCGTCACTACTCTGGAACGGCTGCGCTCTGCAGCACCCCGTTACGCCATTGGAGACCTTTGCATGTTTAAAGATTCTTCCGAGGTGCTCTCGTTCATCAAGGACACGGACGTCAAGTTCCTCGACATCCGGTTCACCGATCTCCCCGGTGTCCAGCAGCACTTCAACATCCCCGCCTCGACTGTCGATGAGGAGTTCTTCTCCGTTGGTCAGCTCTTCGACGGGTCCTCGATCCGCGGATTCGCGAACATCCACGAATCGGACATGCAGCTGATCCCTGACGTGACCACCGCCTACGTGGACCCGTTCCGCGTCGAGCGCACGCTGATCCTCGTCTTCGACATCTACAACCCGCGCAACGGCGAGATCTACTCCAAGGACCCGCGTCAGGTCGCGAAGAAGGCCGAGAAGTACCTCGCGTCGACCGGCATCGCCGACACCGCGTTCTTCGCCCCCGAGGCGGAGTTCTACATCTTCGACGACGTCCGCTACGAGATCACGCAGAACTCCGCGTTCCACTCCGTCGACTCGGTCGAGGGCGCCTGGAACTCGGGACGCGTCGAGGAGGGCGGCAACCTCGGCAACAAGACGCCCTACAAGGGCGGCTACTTCCCGGTGAGCCCCGTCGACAAGCAGGCCGACCTCCGCGACGACATCTGCCTCAAGCTGATCGACGCCGGCCTCATCCTCGAGCGCTCGCACCACGAGGTGGGCACCGGCGGCCAGGCCGAGATCAACTACCGCTTCGACACGATGGTCCACGCGGCGGACGACATCCTGAAGTTCAAGTACATCGTCAAGAACACGGCCGAGCAGTGGGGCAAGACCGCCACGTTCATGCCGAAGCCGCTCTTCGGCGACAACGGCTCGGGCATGCACACCCACCAGTCGCTGTGGAACGACGGCACGCCGCTCTTCTACGACGAGAACGGCTACGGCGGTCTCTCGGACCTCGCGCGCTGGTACATCGGCGGCCTGCTCAAGCACGCCCCCGCCGTCCTCGCGTTCACGAACCCGACGGTCAACTCGTACCACCGCCTGATCCCGGGCTTCGAGGCGCCGGTCAACCTGGTCTACTCGGCCGGCAACCGCTCCGCGTCCATCCGCATCCCGATCACCGGCACGAACCCGAAGGCCAAGCGCATCGAGTTCCGTGCGCCCGACGCCTCCGGCAACCCGTACCTCGCGTTCGCCGCGCAGCTGATGGCGGGTCTCGACGGCATCAAGAACCGCATCGAGCCGCACGAGCCGGTCGACAAGGACCTCTACGAGCTGCCCCCCGAGGAGGCGAAGCTCATCCCGCAGGTCCCCGCGACCCTGGGCGAGGCTCTCGACGCCCTCGAGGCCGACCACGACTTCCTCCTCCAGGGCGGCGTGTTCACTCAGGAGCTCATCGACACCTGGATCGAGTACAAGCGCGAGAAGGAGATCAAGCCCCTCGCGCAGCGTCCTCACCCGTTCGAGTTCGAGCTGTACTACGGGGTCTAGCTAGATCCCGCGGAAGTAGCGGAGTCAGTCCGCAACGAGTCCGCACGAGCGGCCAGCACCTGTGCAACGGCCGCTCGTGCGGACTCGTCTTTGTCCGGCCACATGTGCCCGTACGTGTCGAGCGTCGTCTTCGCCGACGAGTGCCGCAGGCGGGTCTGCACGACCTTGACATCTAGGCCCGAGGCGATGAGCAGCGACGCGAAGTAGTGGCGGCAGTCGTGAATCCGGAAGCCCTCGGGCAGGCCGTCGATCGTGTCGCGCGCGGCTCGGAACTGCGTCTCGATTGTGTACGGCGCGACCGGGCGGCCGTAGGCGCCGACGACGAGGGTGCTGCTCCCCCACTTGGCCGGAACCCGGTTCAGCTCGAGCGCGAGCTCCGTCGGGATCGGGATCGGGGTCCGAGACATCTCCGTCTTGAGCGGCTCGGCCGGGTACTGGATTGCCGGCGTGATGATGCCGCGCATGAAGTCGACGTCGACGGTCCGCAGCGCGGCGATCTCGGCGACCCGCAGGCCCGCGAACGCGCCGAGCAGGATGACCGGCTTCATCCCCTCCGGCATCGCGTCGTAGAGCGCCCAGATCTGTTCCGTCGTCGCCACGTAAGGCCGCTGCTTCCCTGCGCCGGGAGACGTCCGCCTCGAGACCGGGGAGCGCGGGACGAGTCCGTCGTGCACGGCGTCCGAGAACAAGTGCGACAGTCGCGCGTGCAGCGCGTAGACGGTCGAGTCCGCGAGTCCCTGCTCCTTCAGCTGAGCGGTCCACATCTTCACCTCGGAGGGGCGGACGCTCGCCAGTGGTCGCGAGCCGAAAGCCGCGCGAATGTGCCTCAGATGCGTCCGCGCCTGGCGGACTGTCGACGGGCGCTTCGTTGCGTAGCCGGCTAGCCAGCGATCGCACCACTCCCCCACGGTCATGCGGGCGGTCTGCGGGTCGATCCAGTTGCCTTGACGCATCTTCCCCTGCTCGTCGACGAGCCAGGCCTCGCCATCGCGCTTGAGCGCGAAGTGCCGGGCGTGCTCTTTGCCTTCGGCGTCCCGGTACCGCGCCCGCCAGGTTCCGTCAGGGCGCTTCGCAACGCTCGCCACGCGTCAGCTCCTCTCAAATTTCGCTGTTGCAGCGCGGAAATCGGAGTCGCTTGCTTCGGACCGATCTGTCACGTTCAGGCCGTGCCAGCCATTCTCGATCGCCTCCTCGAGAAGGTCGAGGAGGCGCGACGCGACGAACGGCTCGGCAGTGACGGCGAGGTGCTGACGGAGAGTCTCGTAGGCGTCCCTGACGAGCGAGGCCGGGTCAGAGTTCAGCGACAGCAGCTCGTCGAGCATGTCGTACTTGGACGGGTTCACTCGGAGGTACTCGCCTGAGAAGGTTTCGTCGGATCTGCTCCACGGGTACTCCCGGTCAAGCTCACCTGCGACCAGCAGCTTGCGGTGCAGGAGCTCACTTACTGCTGTCCGCGCTTGCTCGACGCCCTCCTGGAGATACCGGCGACTCTCCTGCAGGCGCGCGGTCTCCGTCGATTCGACCAGGTCCTCAACCCGGTACTCCAGGATCCGAGCAAGCACTAGCGCCTCCGCAAGTCGCAGAGTCCGCTGCTCGCCCTCAATCCTCGCGATCGTCGTCTGGTGGATCCCAGCGACGCCAGCTTCAGTCATAAGCCTCGCGACGTCGGCCTGCGAGAGCCCGGCGCGCTCGCGGGCGCGTTTCACGTTGCGCGCGACGGACCGATCGACCTGTGCGCTGAAATTCTCGTCGGCCTGCATGACGACAACTATGCCACGCGGACCGCATTGACTCTCAACACATTCCAGCATTATGCTCGCCCGTGTTCACTCCGAACACAGGGAAGGAATCACATGACCGAGAACATCGAGCGAGCCCCCTCGAGCCGACTTCTGACGGTGAGGGAGGCCGCCGACCGGATCGGACGGACCGAGGCCTCCGTCCGCTGGCTGATCCACCAGGGCACGTTCGCGAAGACAGCAGTAGTAGGCGGGCGACGCGTGACCCGCGAGTCCGACCTCCAGGCATGGATCGACGCGGCGTTCGCGCAGGCGTCCTGACCGCGCGCGTGCGTCCCGCTGACGAGATGACGCGCCCCGCGCGGCGGTTCACCCGCGCGCTCCACGAGAAAGCCCCAGGCGGCCAGGCCCGGGGCAAGAACAGCAATCACCCCAACGATGAGGAGAAGATCATGTCCGTTCCGACCATAGCCGCTACGCACTCCGCTGTCACCGAGGACGACGAGCTGCTCGTCCTCTGCCAGGAGCCTGCCTGCATCGAGCACGGCCAGATGCACCGAGCAGTCGACCGCCTCGAGCCCTGGTTCCTCCACCACGGCCTCGAGCTCACGGGCGAGAAGTGGCGTGTGAGCGTCACACTCGATGAGTTCTTCGAGCACGAGTGGCGACTCGACATCGCCGTCGAGGACAACCACCTCACCAGCGCCGACGGTGCCGCGCTCGCTGTCGCGCTGACCGCTGCGGCTGCCGAATGCAACCGGCTGAACACGACGCAGCAGGTGCAGGCATGAACGCCGCAGGACAACCGCCGCACTCGCAGAACTCCGAGGGCCCAGGCGCTCCGCAGCCCGCAGAGGATCGCACGATCGAGGATCCGGTCGAGTCGCTCCTCGCGGCAGTCAGGGAGCGGTACCGCAGCCCCGACGACTGGG
>NZ_PSTL01000043.1:0-6047 GCF_002930845.1 Rathayibacter sp. AY1A7
GCCCCCGGCTCCGCCGGACGCTCCGCTCCCGCCGTCTCAGGCCGTGAGTCCGCCGAACAGCAGCGACACCGTCATCGCGATGATGACCGAGTCGAAGGCGAACGCGATGACGACGTTCGCGCGCACCAGGCGCCAGCCCTCTCTCGAGCGGATCTCGGCCGAGACCGTGGCCGCCATCGTGGACAGCAGGAGCGCGAGGGTCGCGTCGTCACTGAAGTGCGGCGCCTCCTCGAAGGCGAAGCGCGCCTGCGACCGCCGGGGCGACCGCGACTCGAGGCGCAGGCAGGCCTGTGCGACCGAGAAGACCATCAGCACCCACGAGCTCGCGACGGCGAGCAGGGCGGCGGCGAGGGAGAGGGGCTCGCTGCGGGACTCCGTCCTCTGCGCGATCGCCACCGTGACCACGATCGCCGGCACCGCCGCCGGCAGCGTCGTGCCGGTCGCCCCGGTCGCTCCCGCCATCCGCGAGAGGAGGCGCCGCTCGCCGCGCGCCTCCTCCTCGGCGGTGCTCCGCAGCGCCTGCTCGTCGAGGCGCGAGGAGGAGGCGGCGCTCCAGCCCACGGAGAGGGCGGTGGAGAGCGGCCAGCCGAGCAGATGGACCGGAACGAGGGTCGCCGTCGCATCGACGGCCCCGTCGCCCGGACGAGCAGCACCACCACGATCGTGACCAGGAGGCTCACGCACATCCGGAACAGATCGGAGCGGGACCGTCTGCGCGCGGTCATCGCCGCCCTCCCCGTCAGGGGCCCGGAGCGCGCCCCGAACAAGATCCACGCCGTTCCGTCCTGCCGCGTCCCGTGCGTTACCAGGCCATTCGTTGCAATCAACAACAAATCCCCCGCCCACCCGGCAGAATGGACCCATGACCTCACGGAGCAACTGGGCGGGCACCTACGAGTACCGCGCCGCCGCCATCATCGAGCCGAAGTCCGTCGAGGAGGTGCAGCGCCTCGTCCGCGAGAACGAGCGCGTCCGCGCCCTCGGCAGCCGCCACTCCTTCAACTCCCTGCCCGACACCCCCGGCGCACTGCTGCACCTGGGGCGCCTGGCCTCCGACCCCGTGATCGACGCCGAGGCGAGCACCGTCACCGTCGGCGGCGCCACCCGCTACGGCGTCGTCGCCGCGCACCTGCACAGCAACGGCTACGCCCTGCACAACATGGGCTCGCTCCCGCACATCTCGGTCGCCGGCGCCATCGCGACCGGCACCCACGGCTCGGGCGACCGCAACGCGAACCTTTCCTCCGCCGTCTCGGCGCTCGAGCTCGTCACCGCCGACGGCTCGCTGCGCACGATCCGCCGCGGGGAGCCGGGCTTCGAGGGCGTCGTCGTCGGCCTCGGCGCCTTCGGCATCGTCACCCGCGTGACCCTCGACATCCAGCCGACCTTCGACGTCCGCCAGGACGCGTTCGTCGACCTGCCCTGGGAGCGCGTGCTCGACGACTTCGACGCGATCACCTCCTCCGCCTACAGCGTCAGCCTCATGACCCACTGGTCCTCGCCGACGGTGGAGCAGCTGTGGCTGAAGACCAAGGTGGCGGCGGGATCCGTCGCCGACGTCGACGCGACGCACCTGGGTGCGGTCGCCGCCTCCGCGAGCCTCTTCGCCGTCTCGGAGGGTGTCGACTCCAACCTGAACCCGTTCGGCGGCTCCGTCGGACCGTGGTCCGAGCGCCTGCCGCACTTCCGCCTCGACCGCGAGCCGAGCGCGGGCGACGAGATCCAGAGCGAGTACATGGTGCCGCGCGCGAACGTCTGCGAGGCGATCGTGGCGCTGCGCGCGATCGGCGAGCGGATCGACGACGTCCTGCTCATCACGGAGCTGCGGACCATGGCGGGCGACGACCAGTGGCTCTCCCCCGCCGGGGGCCGCGACAGCGTCGGCGTGCACTTCACCTTCAAGAAGGACCGCGCCGGCGTCGACGCCGTGCTCCCCGCCGTCGAGGGCGCGCTGCTGCCGCTCGGGGCCCGGCCGCACTGGGGCAAGCACTTCCTCGCCGGAGCCGACGAGATCGCGCCGCTCTACCCGCACCTCGAGGAGTGGCGCACCCTCCGCTCCGAGTGGGACCCCTCGGGCCGCTTCGCGAGCGACTTCCTCCGCGACCGCCTGCTCGGCTGAGCGGCACCCGCCCCGCGGGACCAGGCAGGTTCCGCGGGACGGGGCTCACAGGACGCAGCACAGGACGGGGCTCACAGGACGCAGCTCACAGGACGGGGCTCACAGGACGCAGCTCACAGGACGCAGCTCACAGGACGCAGCACAGGACGGGGCTCACAGGACGCAGCACAGGACGGGGCTCACAGGACGCGGCTCGCGGGACGCGGCCTACAGGACGCGGCTCACAGGACGCCGCTCAGAACAGGCGGGCCGCGTCGGCGGGCTCGACGACGTCGCGCACCAGCGCCGGGATCCGCTTCCGGAACGGGAAGAACCCCCGCGACGCCGACGGCCACGCCGCGCCGTCCCAGCGGCGGCGCACGGTGACGAGCGCGACCCCCTCGTCGGCGAGAGCCGAGCGGAGCGCCTCCACCCGCTCCCCAACGGGCCCTACCGGCGCGTACGGAACGACCACGGTGTCGATCCGCTCGGACACCGCCCAGTCGACGACCGTCGCGGCACGCGCGTCCGCCAGCACCCGCGCCGGCCGGCCGCTGGAGTCGGAGGTGCGCTCGGCGGCGTCGGCGAGGGCCGCGGCGGTGAAGGCGGCGACCGCGTCGGAGACTCCGGACGGCGAGCGCCCGCCCGCGTCCCCGGCGACGGCGCACGCGACGAGGCGCTCGGCCAGACCCGGCTGCTCGGCGAGCAGGCTCTCCGCCTCGAGGTCCTCCTCGTGCAGCAGGAGGCCGGGGCGGGCGCCGACGGTCCCCACGACGTCGTCCTGCTCGAGCGGTGCCCGCGGCGGGAAGGGCTCCTCCGTCAGCGCGGGGGCCGTGGTGGCGAGGCCGCTCGGCGAGAAGCGCCCCTCCGTGTAGCGGGCGATGTTGGATGCGGAGGCGAGGTAGGTCTTGCCCGGAGTCTGCAGGCCGGCGACCCATCGCCACGACAGGGTGTTGGACGCGGCGTCGCCGTCGAGCAGGTGCCGGTAGAAGAAGTCGGCGCCGAGCTGCCAGGGCAGTCCGAGGGTGAAGATCCAGATGCTCGCGAACCACATGCGGGTGTGGTTGTGGAGGTACCCGGTCTCGACGAGCTCGCTCACCCACGCGTCCATCGCGTCGATGCCGCTGCGTCCGCCGATCGCGTCGAGGTAGCCGGGCGGAGGATCGCCCGCGGAGGAGTCCGCCACCTCGCGGCGGTAGCGGCGCCAGACATCCGGGTTCTGCTCGAGCCAGCCCTTCCAGAAGGTGCGCCAGAACACCTCCTGGACGAACTTCTCCGCGGCGGTCAGGCGGTGCCGCGCGAGGACCGCGGCGACGACCTCCCGCTCGGTGACGAGGCGGTGGCGGAGGTAGGGCGAGAGTCCGGAGACGTTGTCCCGGGACGGTCCGAGGTCGTGGTTGCGGTCGCGGGCGTAGGCGGAGCCGGCGCGGGCGACGAAGTCGTCGAGCGCCTCGAGACCGGCGGCTCTGGTCGGGATGAACATCGCCCCATCATCGGCGTCGGCCCGGTGAGAACACCGGCGGCGGCCTCCCGAGTGCGCTCCGGGGACGGAGGCGCCCGCCGCGCGCTCGTCAACGGGGTGACCGGCGCCTCCGACCCGACGTAGCGTCGGAGGACGAGAGGGAGGCCGCCATGCCCCGCGAGGAACAGATCCCGTCCACCATCGAGCGCTCCGACGAGCACGCGCAGAAGCTCTGGTCGGCCGCGCACGACTCGGCCGTCGACAGCTACGGCGACGGCGAGCGAGCCCACCGCACGGCCTTCGCCGCGCTGAAGCACGAGTACGAGAAGGTCGGCGACCACTGGGAGCGCAAGGCCGAGAGCGGCCCCTCCGACTCCCGCGCCGAGGGCCACGGCCGCTCCCCCGGGGGCGAGACGGCGGGCGGAGTGGACGCGAACGCCACGAAGGCGCACCTGATGGACCTCGCCAAGCGCCTGGACGTCTCCGGCCGCTCGCGCATGACGAAGGCCGAGCTCGTCGAGGCCCTGCAGAAGGAGAGCACCCGCCGGACGCGCGACGCGCGGTGAGGGCAGGGGGCGGGGCCGGGAACACCCGCCCCGCCGAGCCCCGGCCCCGCTCAGTCCAGCGCGTCCCGGACGGCCGCCATGCCCAGCTCCAGCTCGGCGAAGGTGGTCGACAGCGGCGAGAGGCCGATCCGGATGCCGTCGGGTCGGCGGAAGTCCGGCACGACCCCCTCCGCCTGCAGCCGCGGGACCAGGCCGGCGAACGACTCGTGCGCGATCGTCACGTGCGAGCCGCGCCGGGCGGAGTCGAGCGGAGTCGCCACCCGCACCCCGCGCGGCACCAGCCACGCGTCGGCCAGCTCCAGCGCGTACGCCGTCATCGCCTCCGACTTCGCGCGTACCGCGGGCATGCCCACCGAGGCGATCAGCGCGATCATGTCCTGCATCGCGAGCATCCCCGTGATCGGCGGGGTGCCGCTGAGGAAGCGCCGCATCCCCTCGGCCGGACGGTAGCCGGGTCCCATCTCGAACATGTCGGCGACGCCCATCCAGCCCTGCACCGGCTGCGCGAGCGAGCCCTGGTGCCGGGACGCGACGTACGCCCACGCGGGCGCCCCCGGGCCTCCGTTGAGGTACTTGTAGGAGCAACCGACCGCGAGGTCCGCGCCCCACGCGTCGAGCTCGAGCGGCACGGAGCCGACGGAGTGGGAGGCGTCCCAGAGCACGAGCGCGCCGGCCTCGTGCGCCTGAGCGGTGATCGCCGCGGCGTCGGCGAGGAACCCCGAGCGGTAGGCGACGTGGCTGAGCAGCACCAGTGCCGTCCGCTCGCCGAGCGCCGGGGCGAGGTCGTCGGGGCCGACGCCGCTCCCGGGGTCGGAGTCGATCCAGCGGAGCGTGCTGCCGGTCTCGGCCGCGATGCCCTCCAGCACGTACCGGTCGGTGGGGAAGTTGTCGGTGTCCACGACGATCTCGTCGCGCCCCTGCTCCGCCTGGCGGGCGATCGCCGCGCGGGTGAGCTTGTAGAGCAGGACGGTCGTGGAGTCGGCGACGACCGTCTGCCCGGCCGCGGCTCCCAGCACCGCGGAGCCGAGGGCGTCGCCGACCTCGAGCGGCATGTCGAGCCAGCCCTCCTCCCAGCCGCGGATGAGGCGGCCGCCCCACTCCTCCTCCGCGAACCGCGCGAGCCGGGCGACGCTCGCGCGCAGCGGCCGGCCGAGCGAGTTGCCGTCGAGGTAGGAGCGGACCTCGGGGGTGCGGACGAACAGCTCGGGGCAGTGCGCGAGCGGGTCCTGGGCGTCGAGCGGATGCATGCCCTCACCCTAGGTCGCGGGTGCCGGGCGCGACGCGTGCCGCCGGGGCCCCGGATGCGTGCCGCCGGGGTCCCTGACGGGTGCCGCCGGGGCCCCTGACGCCGCTCGGACGCCGCCCACCGTCCAGAAGTCGTCGCACTCGGCCGCGACTGCGACGACTCCCGAGCACTCGCGAGCCCTCACCCGGAGCCCCTCCCCCCCACTGTCCAGAACTTGTCGCACTCGGCGTCGACTGCGACAACTCTTGAGCACTCGCGAGCCCTCACCGGAGCCTCCCCCACTGTCCAGAACTTGTCGCACTCGGCGTCGACTGCGGCAACTCCTGAGCACTCGCGGACCCGCGCACTCGAGCCGGTCGCTACTGCTCCGAAGTCGCCGTACTCGCGCTCCAGTACGGCCGCTTCCGCGTGGTCGCGAGCCGCCGGGCCTGTCCCAGCGGTCGTCGCCGAGTGCGCAGAAGTCGTCGCACTCGAGCTCGAGTGCGACAACTCCTGGACAGTCGCGGAAGCCGGAGGAGAACGGAGCGGGAGCCGGAGGAGGACGGAGCGCGAGCCGGCGAGCGCCCCCGCACCCGCGAGCACGGCCGCGCACCTGGGAAGTCAACGGGCGGACGTCGCGCCCCGCCCAGCCTAGCCTCCGAGGACGGCCCCCGCCGCCTCCCCCGACCCCTGGAG
>NZ_PSTL01000044.1:0-5117 GCF_002930845.1 Rathayibacter sp. AY1A7
GTGGTCGGCGGGCAGGGTGGAGCGAGTGGAGCGAGGGGGCACAGAGAGGTCTCACGGGTCGGCGGCTCGGCGGGGGACCGGGCTCGGGAGCAGGGGAAGCGGCTATGTCACCAGGCGGGGGTGGGAGACCGGTAAGACGGGCCTCCGAAAGCGCTCCGAATAACAGTACGGTAACGAGCGGCGCGTGTCACGCCCGATCGTGTCCGCCTGTGATCGCTAGACCGCCTAGGAAGACGTCCCGGGTGCGTAATCGGGCGCATCCGGAAGGCCGAAGGCGCGCTCGAGCGTCTCGATGCCGGAGTCGTGCAGGTACCCGGAGAGCTGGGTCCCGACGTACCGCAGGTGGTACGGCTCCGACTCGTACCCCGTGATCGGAGTGGTGTCGGGCTTGTAGCGCACGAGGAAGCCGAAGCGATGGGCGTTGGCGCCGACCCACTGCCCCTCCGGAGTGTCGCCCCAGCAGATCTCGAGCGCGCACGCGCCCGACGCTCCCACCACGTCGACCGCCCACCCGGTCTGGTGCTCGCTGTGCCCCGGGCGCGCACTCGTCGCATCCGCTCCCGCCTGCCCGCGCGAGGACACCCAGCCCGCGTAGACGCTGACCTGGGTGTCGTAGGAGCGGTAGGCGCTCTGCACCGCCAGCGAGAGGCCGGCCTCGGAGCGGGCGGCGGCGAAGAGCGGGACGAGGGCGTCCGCGGTCGCCTGGCGCATCGGCTGCCGGTTGACGTAGGGCACGTCGGGGAAGGTCAGGTCGGCGGGGACGTAGTCGACCGGCGCGAGCGTCCGCAGCTTGTTGACGACGACCCAGGTGCTCGCCGGGTCGTCGACGGACTGCGCGGTGAGGTCGATCCCGGAGGCGGTGGGAGTGGGAGTGGCGGTCGGCACCGCCGTGGGCGTCGAGGTGGTCGCGGCCGCGGAGGGCGACGGAGCGGGCGGCGCCGTCGAGGGGGTCGGCGAGGGCGCCGGCGCTCCGTTCCCGATGGCGGCTCCGACCCCCAGCGCGGTCAGGCCCGCCGCGGCGGCCACACCCCCGATGACCAGGGCTCGGCGGCGGACGGGGCGCCCATCGGTCGGCTCGTTCTCGTTCGACGTCATCCTCCGAGCCTAGACAGACCCGTTCCTGCGCATCTGCTGAAGCACCGGCGATCGGTTCTGTCCACCCGTGCCCCTCCACGCGGGTCGCGCATATCCTCTAAGGATTCACATAAGCAGACCCCCTTGCTTGAGTGACAGCCACGACTCCGCGTGCGACCGCCCCCTCGGCCGCACGGCCCCCCACGGAGCCGTCGATGGAAGGACCCCATGCTCCGACCCCTCACCGCACCCTCCGTCCCTCTCGCCGCCCTCGCTCGGACGCTCGAGATCGGCGACGAGGGCGGCCTGACGGCCGAGATCAGCGGAGTGACGCTGATCGCCTCCGACGTCGAGCCCGGCGACCTCTTCGTCGCCCTGCCCGGGGTCAACCGCCACGGGGCCGAGTTCGTCGAGCAGGCCGTGGCCCGCGGCGCCTCCGCCGTGCTGACCGACACCGCGGGCGCCGACGCCGCGCGCGCGACCGGTCTGCCCGTCCTCGTGGTCGACGACCCCCGCTCCCGCCTGGGCGCCGTCGCCGCCGCCGTCTACGGGACGGCCGAGCGCTCCCCCGTGCTGCTCGGCGTGACCGGCACCAACGGCAAGACGTCGACCGTCCACATGCTCGAGGGGATCCTCCGCCAGCTCGGCGTCGTGCCCGGCCTCAGCTCGACCGCTGAGCGTCACATCGGCGACACCTCGGTGACCAGCGGCCTGACCACCCCGGAGGCGACGGAGCTGCACGCGCTCGTCGCCCGCATGGAGGAGGAGGGCGTCGGCGCGGCCGCGATCGAGGTCAGCGCCCAGGCGCTCACCCGCCACCGCGTCGACGGCGTGGTCTTCGACGTCGCCGGCTTCACGAACCTCAGCCACGACCACCTCGACGACTACGGCGACATGGACACCTACTTCGGCGAGAAGGCCCAGCTGTTCCAGCCCGATCGCGCGCGCCGGGCCGTCGTCTCGCTCGACTCCCCCGCGGGCGCGCGCCTCGTCGAGGTCGCCGGCGTGCCGGTCACCACGATCACCTCCCTCCCGGGCGTCGACGCCGACTGGACCGTGACGGTGCTCGAGCAGGAGTTCGGCCGCACCCGCTTCCGGATCGGCAACCGCGAGGGCCGTGCCATCACGACCTCCGTGCCGATCATCGGCACCCACATGGCCGCCAACGCCGGACTGGCGATCGTGATGCTGATCGAGTCCGGTCGGCCGATCGGCGAGATCCGCGCCGCGCTGCACCGCGACGGCGGAGTGGACGCCTCCCTTCCCGGTCGCACCGAGCGCGTCTCCGGCGACCGCGGCCCCACGGTGTACGTCGACTTCGGCCACAGCGCCGACGCCTTCGCCCGCACCCTGGAGGCCGTCCGCGAGGTCACGCCCGGCCGCGTGATCATGGTGTTCGGAGCCGACGGCGACCGGGACGCGCTCAAGCGCCCGGCGATGGCCGAAGCCGCCGTCCTGGGCAGCGACGTGCTGGTCGTCACCGACCACCACCCGCGCTTCGAGGACCCGGCCTCGATCCGGCGCACCCTCGTCGAGGCCGCCCGCGCCGCCCGTCCGGACGCCGAGATCCACGAGGTCGACGACCCCAAGCGCGCCATCCGCGTCGCCGTGTCCGTGGCGCACGAGGGCGACGCCATCCTCTGGGCCGGCCCCGGGCACCAGAACTACCGCGACATCCTCGGCGTGCGCACGCCGTACTCGGCCCGAGCCGAGGCCCGCGCAGCGCTCCGTGAGGCAGGCTGGGCGGACGAGGCGGTCCCCGCTCCGGCCTGATGCACGGCCCCGGCACGGCGGCCCTGAGATCCCGTTCAGGCTCGCCGGACGCTCTGTCGCGCTCTCCGCACGCGGTGTAACTTTGCGCAGCACGCAACGTTTGCGGCGGATCGCCGTGCCTGGACGCGTCCGCCAGACAAGGGGACCACCGTGGCCGACTCCGCCTCCGCTCCATCCGCTCCGACCTCGACGCCGTCCGGCGCCGTGATGTCGCACCGGCAGATCCTGTTCGTCATCTTCGGCCTGATGGCGGGGATGTTCCTCTCCTCGCTCGACCAGACCATCGTCGGCACCTCGATGCGCACCATCGCGGACGACCTCGACGGCCTCTCGCAGCAGGCGTGGGTGACCACCGCCTACCTGATCGTCTCGACGATCGCGACGCCGATCTACGGCAAGCTCTCCGACATCTTCGGACGCCGCCCGCTCTACCTGATCGCGATCGTGCTGTTCCTGATCGGCTCGACGCTCGCCGGCTTCTCGACCTCGATGCTCGGCCTCGCGGGCTTCCGCGCCGTGCAGGGCCTCGGCGCCGGCGGACTCATGTCGCTCGCGCTCACGGTGATGGGCGACATCCTGCCCCCGCGCGAGCGCGCCAAGTACCAGGGCTACTTCCTGGCCGTCTTCGGGATCTCCAGCGTCGTCGGACCGCTCATCGGCGGTCTGCTCGCCGGCACCCCCGAGATCCTCTTCATCACCGGCTGGCGCTGGGTCTTCCTGATCAACCTCCCGATCGGCGCCGTCGCGCTCTTCATCGTCGTGCGGTTCCTCCACCTGCCCAAGCCCGCCGGCAAGCGCTCGGTGCGGATCGACTGGTGGGGCGCCTCCCTCGTCGTCATCGCCGCGGGACCGCTGCTGCTGATCGCCGAGCAGGGCCGCGAGTGGGGCTGGGGCTCGCCTATCGCGTGGGTCTGCTACATCGTCGGCGCGCTGGGCGTCATCGGCTTCATCGCGGCCGAGCGGATGATGGGCGACGACGCGCTCATCCCCCTCAAGCTCTTCCGCTCGCCGACCTTCTCGATGGCGACCGTGCTGGGCGTCCTCGTCGGCTTCGGCATGTTCGGCGGCATGATGGCGATCCCGCTGTACCTGCAGCTGGTGAACGGCGCCACGCCGACCGAGTCCGGCTTCCTGATGCTGCCGATGATCCTCGGCCTGATGATCGCCTCGATCGTCTCGGGTCAGATCATCTCGCGCACGGGCCGCTACCGCGCCTTCCCGATCGTCGGCACCTTCCTGATGTCGGCCGCGTTCTTCTACTTCACCTTCGTGACGATCGACAAGCCGGTGGTCTTCATGATGGGCGGGATGCTGATGCTGGGCCTCGGGCTCGGGCAGATGATGCAGACCCTCACCCTGGCCTCGCAGAACTCGGTCGACGTGGCGAACATGGGAGTCGCTACCAGCGCCTCCACGTTCTTCCGCCAGATCGGCGGCACCCTGGGCACCGCCGTGATCTTCTCGGTGCTCTTCAGCCGCATCCCCGACACCATCGCCGCGGCCTTCAAGAACCCGGCGCTCGCGGCGGATCTGCAGCGGGCCGTCACCGATCCGGCCGTCGCCGCGGACCCGGCCAACGCCGGGATCCTGAAGCTGCTGCAGTCGCAGGACACCGCGGCGATCGGCTCCGCGCTCGACGGGGACACGTCGTTCCTGAACACCGCGGACCGCGCCCTGTCGGCCCCGTTCCTGACCGGGTTCAACGACGCGACCGTGACCGTGTTCCAGGTCGCGCTGGGCGTGGTCCTGCTGGCCTTCGTCCTCTCGTGGTTCCTCAAGACCCCGCCGCTGCGAGCGAAGTCGGCCATGCAGGAGGCGCACGACCTCGCGGCCGAGGACAGCGCGGAGGAGCTGCGCCGCACGGACCCGCAGCTGGCCGCGCGCGCCGGGGCCGACCTGGCCGCGGGCAGCATCGAGCCGGACGTCCCGACGGACTCGATCCGCACCGCTCCTCCGCGCGACGGGCACGGCGCCCACCGGGCCTGATCGGGAAGCGCCGACGGACCGCATCCTGAGCTCCGCTCCTCCCCTCCGAGGCGCCGCCTCCGCCGTCCGGACACCGCCCTCGCCGCGGTGTCCGGACGGGGAGGCGGCGCCTTGCGGTCATCCGGGGCGCGATGTCCCGCGTCTCGGGGCGAGAGAGCGCTCCACCGGGGCTCTAGGATGGTCGGACCGCTGCCGAAGGAGTCCGCAATGAGCGCCGCCCCCACCCCCTCCCCCGCGCCCCCCAGCCTCCCGCACCAGCACGCCCCCCCCGGCCCGCTCGCCGC
>NZ_PSTL01000045.1:0-4864 GCF_002930845.1 Rathayibacter sp. AY1A7
TTTTTTTACGGAGAGTTTGATCCTGGCTCAGGACGAACGCTGGCGGCGTGCTTAACACATGCAAGTCGAACGATGAAGCCCAGCTTGCTGGGTGGATTAGTGGCGAACGGGTGAGTAACACGTGAGTAACCTGCCCTTGACTCTGGGATAAGCGCTGGAAACGGCGTCTAATACCGGATACGACCTGCCCCGGCATCGGGTGCGGGTGGAAAGTTTTTCGGTCAAGGATGGACTCGCGGCCTATCAGCTAGTTGGTGAGGTAATGGCTCACCAAGGCGACGACGGGTAGCCGGCCTGAGAGGGTGACCGGCCACACTGGGACTGAGACACGGCCCAGACTCCTACGGGAGGCAGCAGTGGGGAATATTGCACAATGGGCGAAAGCCTGATGCAGCAACGCCGCGTGGGGGATGACGGCCTTCGGGTTGTAAACCTCTTTTAGTAGGGAAGAAGGGCTTCGGCTTGACGGTACCTGCAGAAAAAGCACCGGCTAACTACGTGCCAGCAGCCGCGGTAATACGTAGGGTGCAAGCGTTGTCCGGAATTATTGGGCGTAAAGAGCTCGTAGGCGGTTTGTCGCGTCTGCTGTGAAAACCCGAGGCTCAACCTCGGGCCTGCAGTGGGTACGGGCAGACTAGAGTGCGGTAGGGGAGAATGGAATTCCTGGTGTAGCGGTGGAATGCGCAGATATCAGGAGGAACACCGATGGCGAAGGCAGTTCTCTGGGCCGTTACTGACGCTGAGGAGCGAAAGCGTGGGGAGCGAACAGGATTAGATACCCTGGTAGTCCACGCCGTAAACGTTGGGAACTAGATGTGGGGACCTTTCCACGGTCTCCGTGTCGCAGCTAACGCATTAAGTTCCCCGCCTGGGGAGTACGGCCGCAAGGCTAAAACTCAAAGGAATTGACGGGGGCCCGCACAAGCGGCGGAGCATGCGGATTAATTCGATGCAACGCGAAGAACCTTACCAAGGCTTGACATATACCGGAAACTTCCAGAAATGGTTGCCCCGCAAGGTCGGTATACAGGTGGTGCATGGTTGTCGTCAGCTCGTGTCGTGAGATGTTGGGTTAAGTCCCGCAACGAGCGCAACCCTCGTTCTATGTTGCCAGCACGTCATGGTGGGAACTCATAGGAGACTGCCGGGGTCAACTCGGAGGAAGGTGGGGATGACGTCAAATCATCATGCCCCTTATGTCTTGGGCTTCACGCATGCTACAATGGCCGGTACAAAGGGCTGCGATACCGTAAGGTGGAGCGAATCCCAAAAAGCCGGTCTCAGTTCGGATTGAGGTCTGCAACTCGACCTCATGAAGTCGGAGTCGCTAGTAATCGCAGATCAGCAACGCTGCGGTGAATACGTTCCCGGGCCTTGTACACACCGCCCGTCAAGTCATGAAAGTCGGTAACACCCGAAGCCAGTGGCCTAACCGCAAGGAGGGAGCTGTCGAAGGTGGGATCGGTGATTAGGACTAAGTCGTAACAAGGTAGCCGTACCGGAAGGTGCGGCTGGATCACCTCCTTTCTAAGGAGCATCTGGACACCGCAGGGTGTTCCAGGCGCCAGATCAAAGCGAATGTCTTTGCTGGTAGCTCATGGGTGGAACATTGAACTAGGTGCTCGGTGAGATCGTCTCGCGTCAGTACAGCCTTCGGGTTGGGAACGCGTCGGGGCGGTGGAGTCGGGTACATGCACGCTGTTGGGTCCTGAGGGACCGGGCCGGCTGCCTTCGGGTGGCGGGGTCGACTCTCCGGATCCTTTTCTCACGCCTGGGTGTGTGGGAGAGGGATACCGCCCGTATTTTGAGAACTACACAGTGGACGCGAGCATCTTAGATTCACGGCTTCGGTCGTGGATCGACAAGATTCGCATGGCGCGGCTTTCGGGCTGCGGTCATGCAAATCATTGGATCTGCAACTTTTCGAGTTGTAGTTTCTTAACTCATGTGATTAGCAAGTTCATAAGAGCAAACGGTGAATGCCTTGGCATCTGGAGCCGAAGAAGGACGTCGTAATCTGCGATAAGCCTCGGGGAGCTGATAAACGAGCTGTGATCCGAGGATTTCCGAATGGGGAAACCCCGCCAGGCCCCTTGTGGTGACCTGGTGACTCCCGCCTGAATATATAGGGCGGGTAGAGGGAACGTGGGGAAGTGAAACATCTCAGTACCCACAGGAAGAGAAAACAACAGTGATTCCGTCAGTAGTGGCGAGCGAACGCGGAAGAGGCTAAACCGAGTCATGTGTGATACCCGGCAGGGGTTGCATGGCCGGGGTTGTGGGACTTTTCGTTCCGGTCTGCCGGCCGGTGAACGTTACAGCGCATCATAGACGAACAGGTTTGAACGCCTGGCCAGAGCGGGTGCGAGCCCCGTAGTCGAAATGGTGTTATGGCGTGAAGAGTATCCCAAGTAGCACGGGGCCCGAGAAATCCCGTGTGAATCTGTCAGGACCACCTGATAAGCCTAAATACTCCCAGATGACCGATAGCGGACAAGTACCGTGAGGGAAAGGTGAAAAGTACCCCGGGAGGGGAGTGAAATAGTACCTGAAACCGTTTGCTTACAAACCGTCGGAGCCTCCTTGTAGGGGTGACGGCGTGCCTTTTGAAGAATGAGCCTGCGAGTTAGTGCTCTGTGGCGAGGTTAACCCGTGTGGGGCAGCCGTAGCGAAAGCGAGTCCGAATAGGGCGATTCAGTCGCAGGGTCTAGACCCGAAGCGAAGTGATCTATCCATGGCCAGGTTGAAGCGACGGTAAGACGTCGTGGAGGACCGAACCCACTTCAGTTGAAAATGGAGGGGATGAGCTGTGGATAGGGGTGAAAGGCCAATCAAACTTCGTGATAGCTGGTTCTCTCCGAAATGCATTTAGGTGCAGCGTTGCGTGTTTCTTGCCGGAGGTAGAGCTACTGGATGGCCGATGGGGCCCAAAAGCTTACTGACGTCAGCCAAACTCCGAATGCCGGTAAGTGAGAGCGCAGCAGTGAGACTGTGGGGGATAAGCTTCATAGTCGAGAGGGAAACAACCCAGACCACCAACTAAGGTCCCTAAGCGCGTGCTAAGTGGGAAAGGATGTGGAGTTGCACAGACAACCAGGAGGTTGGCTTAGAAGCAGCCACCCTTGAAAGAGTGCGTAATAGCTCACTGGTCAAGTGATTCCGCGCCGACAATGTAACGGGGCTCAAGCACGCCACCGAAGTTGTGGCATTGACATTAGTGGTAGGCCTTCGTGGTCCAGCCGTGTTGATGGGTAGGAGAGCGTCGTGTGGCGAGTGAAGCGGCGGTGTGAACCAGCCGTGGATGCCACACGAGTGAGAATGCAGGCATGAGTAGCGAAAGACGGGTGAGAAACCCGTCCTCCGGAAGACCAAGGGTTCCAGGGTCAAGCTAATCTTCCCTGGGTAAGTCGGGACCTAAGGCGAGGCCGACAGGCGTAGTCGATGGACAACGGGTTGATATTCCCGTACCGGCGAAGAACCGCCCAAGACAATCCAGTAGTGCTAAGTATCTGAATCCCTTTGATGGATCCCTTCGGGGTGAAGCGTTGGGCCTAGCGTACGACCCCGTGCTGGTGCGTTTAGCGTATTAACAGGTGTGACGCAGGAAGGTAGCCGAGCCGGGCGATGGTTGTCCCGGTCTAAGGATGTAGGGCGAACGATAGGCAAATCCGTCGTTCATATAGCCTGAGATCTGATGGGTAGACGCAAGTCGAAATCGGTGATCCTATGCTGCCAAGAAAAGCATCGACGCGAGGTTCTAGCTGCCCGTACCCCAAACCGACTCAGGTGGTCAGGTAGAGAATACTAAGGAGATCGAGAGAATCGTGGTTAAGGAACTCGGCAAAATGCCCCCGTAACTTCGGGAGAAGGGGGGCCTGAGGCGTGAACGGACTTGCTCCGGGAGCGTTCGATGGCCGCAGAGACCAGTGGGAAGCGACTGTTTACTAAAAACACAGGTCCGTGCTAAGTCGCAAGACGATGTATACGGACTGACGCCTGCCCGGTGCTGGAAGGTTAAGAGGAACGGTTAGCCGCAAGGCGAAGCTGAGAATTTAAGCCCCAGTAAACGGCGGTGGTAACTATAACCATCCTAAGGTAGCGAAATTCCTTGTCGGGTAAGTTCCGACCTGCACGAATGGCGTAACGACTTCCCAGCTGTCTCAACCGCGAACTCGGCGAAATTGCATTACGAGTAAAGATGCTCGTTACGCGCAGCAGGACGGAAAGACCCCGTGACCTTTACTATAGTTTGGTATTGGTGTTCGGTGTGGCTTGTGTAGGATAGGTGGGAGACGTTGAAGCGGGCACGCTAGTGTTCGTGGAGTCATTGTTGAAATACCACTCTGGTCACTCTGGATATCTAACTTCGGACCCTAATCGGGTTCAGGGACAGTGCCTGATGGGTAGTTTAACTGGGGCGGTTGCCTCCCAAAGAGTAACGGAGGCGCCCAAAGGTTCCCTCAACCTGGTTGGCAATCAGGTGGCGAGTGTAAGTGCACAAGGGAGCTTGACTGTGAGACTGACAAGTCGAGCAGGGACGAAAGTCGGGACTAGTGATCCGGCAGTGGCTTGTGGAAGCGCTGTCGCTCAACGGATAAAAGGTACCTCGGGGATAACAGGCTGATCTTGCCCAAGAGTCCATATCGACGGCATGGTTTGGCACCTCGATGTCGGCTCGTCGCATCCTGGGGCTGGAGTAGGTCCCAAGGGTTGGGCTGTTCGCCCATTAAAGCGGTACGCGAGCTGGGTTTAGAACGTCGTGAGACAGTTCGGTCCCTATCCGCTGCGCGCGCAGGAAATTTGAGAAGATCTATCCCTAGTACGAGAGGACCGGGATGGACGAACCTCTGGTGTGTCAGTTGTT
>NZ_PSTL01000046.1:0-1604 GCF_002930845.1 Rathayibacter sp. AY1A7
CAGGCGCTCCGCAGCCCGCAGAGGATCGCACGATCGAGGATCCGGTCGAGTCGCTCCTCGCGGCAGTCAGGGAGCGGTACCGCAGCCCCGACGACTGGGTCGACGAGCTCGAGCCTCCGTGCTGATCAACCACCCGCCCTTCGCCCGCAAGAGAGGAGCCATCCCGTGACATGGACGAAGCTCTCCGACGATTACTCCGACGAGTGCTGGGACCTCTCCGACGCAGCTTTCCGGCTCCTGACCGAGATGCTCCTCTTCAGCAACCGCAAGCTCCTCGACTGCGTCATCCCGAAGGACGACATGCGGCGCTTCGCGAAGAGGCCCGATGCAATCACCGAGCTCGTCACCGGCGGCTGGGTGACGGACGAGGGAGCCGCATACCGCGTCGTCTTCCACAGCAAGTACCAGGCCACGAGGGAGTCCGAGATCAAGCGGCAGAACGTCGCCCGCGTCAACGGATCGAAGGGCGGACGCCCCCCGAAGCCTGGTCGAGAGCGGAAGCCGGAAACCCAGCAGCAAACCCGCGTCGGTTTCGGCGAGGGGGGACTGGAAACCCAGCAGCTAACCCAGACGGAAACCCAGCGGGACGGGACGGGTCTGGCTAGTTACGGGGAAGCATTCAGAAACGAGATCTCGCCGACGAATGATGGCGGCACGGAGCAAGCCGACCCCCGTACTGGCGAAGTGCTCGAGCCGTCTGGGTTTCGCCGTGAGGGCCAGCAGGGCTTCTACACGCCGAGGTCTGCGTGATGGGCGCCGTGATCCCGTGGCCGACTCGGGAGCCGGGGCGCCCGTACAGGTGGTTGCTTGATCTGACCCTCGAGCAGGCCGCTCCGACGTGTCCTGCTCATCGGGAGAAGACCGACGGCCTAGGAATCTGTCCGGCGTGTGTGTACGCGTGGCGGGAGTCTCTGGGGGTGGTGCCGGCGCCGTGGACGTACTGCCGGGTCTGCCAGTTCCCGATCCACCCCGCGGCCGAGGGTGAGGGCGTCGACACCTGCCCGACCTGCGATGAGGAGTTCGCGCTACCGGAGAGGAGCTCCGCGTCGTGATCGATCGCGAGGGTGAGCTCGAGCTGGAACTGCAGGCGATGACCGAAGACAGAGATCTGTGGCGCCGGCTGAGCCGGAAACACGAAGCACGAGCGAAGCGCTACCTGCGCTCGCTTCAAGCAGTCGCGGCCGTTCTTGCGGCCTCGACCTACGAGAGGAAGACGAAATGACGTCCATCAACGAACGGCGCCGCGAAGTGGCTGAGGAGATCGGCCGGCGCGGCCAGCGTGAGCCCCTGCCGGAAGTGTCGGGCCCGAACCAGCAGTCGCAGCGCATCGAGATCGCCCGCGACCGCCGCCTGTTCGAAGCAGATGAGCGTGCCGCTCGTCGAGACGCCCGCTCCGCGGCGAAGGGAGACCAGGCATGAGCGCCCTGATCATCGGCAACAGCAACATGCACCCGCTCGACGTGCTCCAGAGCGACCCGGTCTTCCTCGAGATCGCGTCCACCCTGCCCGGCTTCGAGGAGGTCGAGGGAAGGACCGCGCGCGCGCTCGCGTTCGAACTCCCCGACGTCGACGCGGTCGCCGTGCTGAAAGAGCAGGCGGAGGAG
>NZ_PSTL01000046.1:1700-3844 GCF_002930845.1 Rathayibacter sp. AY1A7
GAGTACCTGCGGGGCAGAGATGCGGCAGCGTCCGTGGGCTCTCTGCTCGCAAACCACGACATCGTCACCCGGCGTCGTGTTGCAGCAGATCTCCTTGCGCACATCGAGGCGTCCGCTAGGGACTCGGCTGTCCGCTGGTACGCCAGCGCGCAGAAGCCGGTGAGCGAGTCGTACACGAGGGAACTCAAGAGTCTGCGGCAGGAGGCCATCGACCTGTTCCGCGGGCCGCTGGCGAATGTTCACGGCGCCGACGACCTCGCGACGCATCCCGACGCCGGCGAGGCATGGATCGCAGCGACTCGCCTCGGTCTCCGCTTCCGGGCGCTGGCGAAGTCGGCCGCGTCGATGCTCGGAGTCTCGGAGGTCGACCAGCTGCCGCTCGTCCACGTGATCGACAACCTCGAGCATGTGTGGCCGACGTTCTGGATTGCCAACGGGGCGACCATCGACGGCGGAGATTCGGCACGGTCCTACGGGCCTCAGCGGCCCGCCTGGGCGGACGCGACACCGCTCGACCAGCTGCGCGCACTCGTCGACGCAGGAGCGGCGTTCCTGGTGCCGACGCCCGCCGGACTCGCGGAGCGCCGCACCCGGATCCGGATCGCGACCAACGTCGAGCTCGACAAGCAGGCCGCCGCCCTCAAGCGTGAGCATTCCCGCAAGCGCTGACCATGACTGGGGAGCGGTCCTGGGTGGTCTCGCTCCCCTCGCGGCCGGCGCGCACGCCTCCTTGCACGCAGCGCCGGCCGCACCCACCGACTGAGCCACGAGCTCACCAGACGCCGTGCTCGGTTGTCGACCGCACACCGAGCCGAGCCCGGCACACACTGCGCCCCCGTCACCCTCGCGGTACGGGGGCGCAGCTGCGTCAACTCAGCGCGGCAGCCCGCCCCTCTCGCGATACCCGCAACCCACTGCGACACAGTCCTTCCGCGGCTGACCCTTATCCGCTGCCGTCAGGCCCGGCTGAACCTGCACCGACTGCTGACCACACGCCGGGCACCACTCGATTGCTACCACTCGATTCGACATCCCCGAACCCTAGGGCCGACCACCGACATCAGGAGCGAGCGCTACCCGAACACCGTCGGATCTTCCGGCTTCTCCGGCTGAGCTACCCCCGAAGCATCAAGGACCGTTCCGAACCAGGTGATGCACTCCCGGATCGGCGCGTCTACATACCGGCCACCGACATGCTTGGCGTAGTACGGCCGCAGCTTCGGCTGTCGATCGTTCGGCGCATGAATGTCCTCGAGAACCTTCCAACGCGGTGACGGCGAGATGTAGAACACGTAGTCCTCCTCCGGCTTCCGATCGCGGCCGAAGAAGTCACGGGTCGGTCCACCCGACGCGGTGACCATCACCTCATGCGCATGACGGTGCCGCAGCCACCTCAGCCCTTTGAGCACGTCACCCTGCGGAGACGAGGCCAACACCTGCGCCCACCTCGCCGGAGTGCACAGTTCCCGCAGCCCGTCCTCCAGAGCCATCAGCCACCACAGCGACTCAACAGCAGCTGTCCACACAGCGAAGCCTTCATCCGCCTGATGAGACCGGTCGAGTCCCTCAGACGATGCACGCAGAGACCACCACAAGGCGAGCGCGCCGTCCTCGCTCACTTCAGCCACCCATCCGTCCGACCAGGCCGCCGGCGTGTGGCACCCCTCAGAGAACGTCGGCTCGATCAACCGCAGATCACCCGTCATACCGCGACGCTAGCCACTCCCGCCGACACCCCCGGCCTCCATCCCCCCCGGGGGGGGTAAACGAGAGCCCGCTTCGCGTTCTGCTGGACGCGGTGCGCAGGACTCTGGGGGGTTTTTTTCTCAGGGGGACTCCTGGGCCTTCTGTCCTGTGATTCCGCGGATTCTGCCCTCGTGAAGGCGACGAACGGCGCGCGAAAATGGGCCTGTTTTGACCCTGTTTCGAGCAGGTTCTGAGAGGGCCCTCAACGGTAGAATTGGGGTGTCGGCGTCACGAGCTTGCCGCTCCTCGATCGGGGCGCCGACCTGATCTTCGAGACCCTCTCTGGGCTCGATCTGCTGTACCCACAACGAGGAGCGATGCTTTGCCGAACCGTGCTGCCGACCACCCTGATCTGATCGCCGCGACGAACGAGGCGTACCACGCGCTGCTCGCTCGAG
>NZ_PSTL01000047.1:0-2304 GCF_002930845.1 Rathayibacter sp. AY1A7
CCGGAGGACCGATGCCCCGACCCGCCTTCCCCGCCCCGCCCAGCGCCGAGCTGCACATCCACCTCGAGGGCACGATCGAGCCCGAGCACATCGTCGAGATGGCGCGCCGCAACGGAGTCGCCCTGCCCACCGAGGACCTCGACGCCCTCCGCGCCCGGTACTCCTTCACCGACCTCGCGTCGTTCCTGGAGCTGCACTACTCGAACCTCACCGTGCTGAAGACGGAGCGGGACTTCTTCGAGCTCGCGACCGGCTACCTCGACCGGGCGCAGAAGGCGAACGTCCGCCGCGCCGAGATCTTCTTCGACCCGCAGACGCACGTCGGCAACGGCGTCGCGCTCCACACCGTGATGAGCGGGATAACCCGTGCGCTCGGTCGGAGCGAGGAGACCCACGGGATCTCGACGGACCTGATCATGTGCTTCCTCCGCGACCTGGGCGCCGACGCGGCCGACGAGATGCTGACGGCGATCCTCCCCTGGCGCGAGCACATCATCGGCGTCGGGCTCGACTCGAACGAGGTGGGCTTCGGCCCGGAGCTGTTCGTCGACGTCTACGCGCGCGCCGCGGCGGAGGGACTGCGCCTGGTCGCGCACGCCGGCGAGGAGGGCGGGCCGGAGACGGTCGCGGCCACCGTCGAGCTGCTGAAGGTCGAGCGGATCGACCACGGGATCCGCGCGATGGAGGACCCGGAGGTCGTCGCGATGCTCCGCGAGCGCCGCATCCCGGTGACGGTGTGCCCGCTGTCGAACGTGGCCCTGCGCGCTGTGGACACGATGGCCGACCACCCGCTGCCCGCGATGCTCCGCGAGGGACTCGTCGTGACGGTCTCGAGCGACGACCCGCCCTACTTCGGCGGCTACGTGGATGAGAACTACCGCGCCCTGGTCGAGGAGCTGCGGATGGACGACGCGCAGCTCGAGCAGCTGGCGCTCAACTCCTTCGACGCGGCGTTCATCACGGAGGAGGACCGCGAGCGCTGGCAGGCGGAGGTGCGCGAGCACTTCGCGCGGTGAGCGCATCACTGCCCGGAGAACGATCGTTCCCACCCCTCCCCGCGCGCTGAGCCCTCGTTCCGCGGCCCCCGCCTCCGCGCCCGCCCTACGCTGGCCGGATGACCCGATCCGACGGCACGCAATGAGCTGGGTGCTCCTCACCGGCGCGATCCTCACCGAGGTGACGGCGTCGCTCGCCCTCCAGGCCGCGATCGAGTCGCCGGGCTGGTACGCGCTCGTCGTGGCGGGCTACCTGGCGGCGTTCGTCCTCCTCAGCCGGGTGCTCAAGGCGGGCATGCCGATCGGAGTCGCGTACGGCGTGTGGGGCGCGTGCGGCGTCGCGCTGACGGCGGTCCTCGCGGCCGTGCTCTTCGGGCAGCCGCTGACGGGCGTGATGACGATCGGGCTGGTGCTGATCATCGCGGGCGTGCTGATGGTCGAGATCGGGTCGCAGCGAGCGCAGGCCGCGCGCCGGGCGGTGCGCTGATGGCCTGGCTGCTGCTCTCGGGCGCGATCCTCACCGAGGTCGCCGCGACGATGAGCCTCAAGCCCGCGACGGACGGCCGGAAGCGCTGGTACGTCGTGGTCGGAGTCGGCTACGTCGTCGCGTTCACGCTGCTGGCCGGGGCGCTCGCGCAGGGCATGCCGATCGGGGTGGCCTACGGGATCTGGGCGGCGGTCGGAGTCGCGCTGACCGCGGTGCTCGGCCGCTGGCTGTTCCAGGACCCGCTGACCTGGACGATGCTCGGCGGGATCGGCCTGATCATCGCCGGCGTGCTGCTGGTGGAGCTGGGGCACTGACCGGCCGAGTGTCGTCTCGGCGGGAGCGCGCCTCCTCAGCCGTCGTCACGGCGGTAGCGCGACGGAGTCACCGGTTGTCGCGGCGGTACCGCGCCTCGCGGCCGGCGGTGTGGAGGCCGAGCCCGGTGACGGCGACCGCGAAGGCGACCAGCACGCCGATGAACGCGATCTCGTCGCCCGCTCCGACCGCCACGGCCGCGACGGCGAGCCCGATCAGCGCGAGGGCGAGCACCACGGCGCCGACGATCTCGAGAGGGCTCCAGGCGGTCATGACTCCAGCGTGCGCGCGGAGCGGCGCGCGGGCAAGGGGCGGCAGGCGAACAGGACACGACGTCCCTCCGACCGCGGAGGTCCGCGCGGGTCCCAGCGCACGACCCGTCCGCCCGGACATCGGCCGACCGGGTGCTGCGGATCGCGGAGCTCGTCCGAGGCGTTCCGCGGTGCGAGCCCGCTCCGTCCGTCCCCGCCGGAACGCCTCGGACGAGCTCCGCGATCCGCAGCACCCGGT
>NZ_PSTL01000005.1:0-175100 GCF_002930845.1 Rathayibacter sp. AY1A7
GCCCCGCCTCCACACCGCGCCAGCGCCCCCCGAACGGGGAATGCGCGGGCGCTCGCCGCTGTTGTCTACCGATGACGGGACGGGGCTCGGCGCCCCGCCCACCGGACAGCTCGGAGGAGCCAGAGGCAGATGGCAGGAACAGGGATGAACAAGGGTCGAGGGGCGCGCGGCAGTGACGACGAGATCGTCTACCGCCGCCACGCGAACGGACGCGGCATGGTCGCTCCCGGATCGCGCGTCTCGGCGACCGCGTACGTGGAGACCGGCGCCTACGTGGAGCCCGGCGCGACCGTGGGCGAGCGCGCCTGGATCGGCGCGGGCAGCTGGGTCGACCGCGACGCCATGATCGGGCACAGCGCCTTCATCGGCGCGAACGTGCACGTCGGGCCCGAGGCGATCATCGGACCGGGGGCGCGGATCGGGAGCTACTCCCGCATCGGACGCTCGGCCGTGATCGCGACCGGCGCCCGCATCGACCGCGACACCGTGGTGCCCGACGGCGCCCGGAAGGGCATCGACGAGGCGAGCGAGAGCGGCCGCCGCGCGGCCTGACCCCCACGACCCTGTTCCGCCGGCTCCCCGGAGCGGCGGAATAGGGTCGTTCCATGTTCGAACTCCACCACCTCAGCGCCCAGGAGCAGTGGGACTGGCTGCAGCGCGGAGAGGTCACGCCTCTCGAGCTCGCCGATCACTACCTCGCCCGGATCGAGCGGTGGAACGGGGAGCTGGGCGCCTTCGCCACGGTGACCGCCGATCGGGCGCGGGAGCGGGCATCAGCGCTCGGCACCGGGCCCGGAACCGCTCCGCTCTGGGGCCTGCCGAGCGGCGACAAGGACCTCTGGCGGCGCGCGGGCGTGCGGACCGCATCCGGATCCCGGCTGCGCGAGCACCACGTGCCCACCGTCTCCGACGAGATCGTCGAGGTGCTCGACGCGGCGGGAGCGGTCAGCCTCGGCAAGACCGCGGCGCCCGAGTTCGGGATGCCCTCCTACACCGAGACGCGGATCGGCCCGCCCGCTGTCACGCCCTGGGACACCCGCCTCGGGGCCGGCGGATCCAGCGGAGGAGCAGCGGTCGCCGTCGCCGCGGGACTGCTGCCGTTCGCCCCCGCCTCGGACGGCGGCGGGTCCATCCGCATCCCCGCCGCGGCCTGCGGCCTGGTGGGACTGAAGCCCTCCCGCGGACGTGTCGCCGCGCTCTCCGGCATCGGCGGGGTCGGCGGCCTGACGGTCGCCGGGCCGATCACCCGCTCGGTCGCCGACGCGGGCCTCCTGCTCGAGGGCATGCTGGAGCGGACGAACGGCCGCCTCCCGCAGCGCTGGTCGCTCGGCGCGCCCGGTGACGGCGATGGCTCGTTCCTCGGCGCCGCGGTGCGCGGAGAGGGGCGCTTCCAGATCGGCGTGCTGACGGACTCGCCCTGGGACGAGGAGTACGAGATCGCTCTCGCTCCGGAGGCGCGCGCCGCGCTGGACGAGGGGATCGCCGCGCTGGCCGCCCTCGGCCACGGGCTCGAGGAGGCGTCGCTGCCCCCGAGCACCCCGTACCCCGCCGCGTTCCGGACGCTGTGGCAGAGCGGCGCGGCGACCCTGCCCGTCGAGGGCGCGGACCTCGATCTGCTGGAGCCGCTGACCCGCTGGCTGGTGGAGGAGGGACGCCGGCGCTCCGCCCGCGAGATCGTCGAGGCGGCGTCCTGGCTCTCGGGCTACGAGCGCGCGGTGATCGCGGCGTTCTCCGGCGTCGACGCGGTCCTGACGCCGTCGCTGGCGATGACGCCGCGCCCCGTCGGCTGGTACGACCTCGAGGATCCCGAGCGCAATTTCGAGCAGCAGTGCCTCTACACGCCGTACACGTCCTTCGTGAACGTGAGCGGCCTCCCCGCGATCACCCTTCCGCTGAGCACCACGGAGGAGGGCCTGCCGATGGGAGTCCAGCTGATCGGGCGACCCGGCGGCGAGGCGACGCTGCTGGCGATCGGCGCACAGCTCGAGCGGCGGGCGCGCTGGCAGAGGCGGCACCCGCCGCAGTGGTGACGGGCGAGGCCGCAGCGGTGACGGGTCCGGGCGCGGCCGCACGGCGGATGGTCAGGTCCGGCTCTGGTCACTGAGGTAAGCCTTGCCTATACTCGAACGCGATGTGCATGTTCGAGGACCGCGACGGCTCCGCGCCGGTCGACGTGAAGCAGTTCCTGATCGCGGGCGACGAGACCGTCGTGCCGTGGATCCAGAGCATCCTCGACACCCTCCCCGCGAACGCCCGCGGCCAGGTCTTCGTCGAGGTCGACGACGCGCGCGGACTGCCGCCGCTCGCCGCCCCCGGACGGGTCTGCGTCACCTGGCTCGGCCGCTCCGAGCGCTCGGGCGCCCCCGGCACCGGTGAGCGCTGCTCCCGCGGAGTCGCGCTCGACCGCGCGGTCCGGGCCTGGGTCGGCGAGATGTCGGTCGTCGACGGCGACTACCCGTGGGCCGACGGCCGCCACGACTTCTGCGCCTGGATCGGCGGGGCCGGCCCCGTCGTCGCCGAGCTCGCCGCCGACGTCGAGGCGCGCCTGCGCACCTCCGCCGAGCACGCCGCGCGCTGACCGTCCGCCGGGCGTCCCGGCTGAGTGTTAGGCAAGGCTTACCTTCTGTGCGAGACTGAGGCGATGCCTCCGACGACCGCCGCCCCCGCCCGACCGGCCTACCGGCCGTACCTCGCGACCGTCGCCGCAGCGACCCGGATCGCCCCGCACTTCATCCGCGTGACCCTCACCGGCACCGGCCTCGACCACGTCGGCTGCACCGGCCCCGACCAGCGCATCAAGCTCGTCGTCCCCACCGCAGCCTCCGACGCCCCCGCCTTCCTCGCCTCCGTCTCGGACCCCGACGGACCCGACGGACTCGACCCCGACTGGTACGGCCGCTGGCGACAGCTCCCCGACGAGCTCCGGAACCCGCTCCGCACCTACACCATCCGCGCCGTCCGCCCCGAGGACGCCGAGGTCGACATCGACTTCGCCGCCCACGGCGACACCGGACCGGCCTCCGCCTGGGTCGAGAGCGCCCGCGCCGGCGACCAGATCGTCATCATCGCGCCCGACACGCGCTCCGACCTCCCCGGCGGCGGAGTCGAGTTCCACCCCGGCGCCGCCACCTCCCTCCTCCTCGCCGGCGACGAGACGGCCGTCCCCGCCATCGCCGCGATCCTCGAGAGCCTCGACGACGACGCCACCGGAGCCGCGTTCCTCGAGGTCCCCACCGCCCACGACCGCCTCCCGCTCCGCCACCCCGCCGGCGTCCACGTCACCTGGATCGTCCGCGCCGACGCGGCAGCCCCCGGAGCGGCCCTCGGCGACGCGGTCCGCGCCTGGGCCACCCGCTTCCTCACCGCCCACCACCGCGGCGTCGACGTCAGCGACATCGACGTCGACCACGAGATGCTCTGGGAGGTCCCCGACGAGAGCACCGACCCCGGCCTCTACGCCTGGATCGCCGGAGAAGCCGGCGCCGTGAAGCTGATCCGCCGCTGCCTCGTCACCGAGCTCGGACTCGACCGGAAGCGCGTGGCGTTCATGGGGTACTGGCGCCTCGGCCGCCAAGAGTCCAACTGACCCGGAGCGCCGCAGGGCGACGTTCTGCGGCGTTGTCGTCGGGCGCGATACCGCCGGTATCGCTTCCTCCTCCGCCTTGCAGAACGTCGCCCTGCGACGCTCCGGGCGCTGCTCGTAGGGGTGCGGCGCGCCGGGGGCGCGACCGCGGGGGACGGCGCGCCGAGGGGGCGACCGCGGGGGACGGCGCGCCAGGGGCGCGGCCGCGGAGGACGATGCTGATCGAGTGGACCTCGCAGAGGGCGCCTCGAGAGTCATTGCCGACGGATTTCGCGCGTGATCGAGCGGTCCTCGGGTGCCCGGCGAGTCGGGCGATCGCGCCCGGACATGCTGATCGAGCAGCCCTCGGAGAGGGAGTATCGAGATCCACCCCGACCGATCTCGCGGCTGATCGAGCAGCTCGCGGGCACAGACCGAGTCGGGCGACCGCGCGCAGACCTGCTGATCGGGCAGCCCTCGGAGAGGGCGTGTCGAGATCCTCCCGGCGAGCGGGTCGGGTACTCCGCGCCGCCCCGGCGTCGAGTCGGCGGCGGCGGGGAGCGGCAGCGGGCTACAGGGTGGGCGAGACGCCCACGAGGCGGCTGGAGAGGGTCCAGAGGTCGTGGGCGAGAGCGCGGTCTCGGGCCTTGGGGTTCAGGGAGCCGTGCGGCGTCAGCTGGTCGAAGTAGGTGCCGCTGGCGGCGCCGACGTCGGGCTCGGAGGCGAGGGTGATCAGCGGCACCGCACCCGCCTCGGCGGAGATGCCGAAGGAGCCGACCGAGAGGCTCGTCATCAGCTTCATCATCGTGCTGTCGGCGCCGAAGCTCGTCGAGACGACGCCCGGGTGGAACGAGTACGCGTCGACCGACGTCGTCAGCAGCCGCTCCGCCAGCTCGCGGATGAAGAGGATCGTCACCAGCTTCGACGTGCCGTACGCCCGCCAGCCGCCGAGCCACGGACCGCGGCGGTTGTCGAGGTCGTCGAGCCTCAGGCGACCGAAGCGGTTCGCGAGGCTCGCCGTGGAGACGACGCGGACGCCGGCCCGCTCCCTCGAGGTCTCGATCATCCGCGGGAGCAGGAGCCGCGTGAGCAGGAACGGCGCGAGATGGTTGCTCTGGATCGTCCGCTCGTGGCCGTCGACCGTCTCGGCGCGGTGGGAGACGAGCCCGCCCGCGTTGTTCGCCAGCACGTCGATCCGCTCGTAGCGCTCGAGGAGGCCGTCGGCCAGGGCGCGGACGTCGTCGAGCCGGTCGAAGTCGGCCAGGAACGCGTCCCCTCCCACGTCGGCGGCGACCGCGCGGGTGCGCTCGGGGTTCCGCCCGACCACGGCCACGCGGGCACCGGCGGACGCCAGCGCTCCCGCCGCGACCCGGCCGATGCCGGAGCTCGCTCCGGTGAGGACGACGACGCGCCCCGTCATGTCAGTGACCACGGAGATATCCGCCCTTCTCGAGACCGGCTTCGATCTCGAATCGATTGCGCAGCGGATCGCGACCTGCCACCGTGTACGCGAACGGGAACCACATCCCGTAGAGCCGCCACTGCTCCTTGTGCACGGCCTCGTGCTCGAGGACGCTGTCGGAGACGTTGGTGCCCGTGAGGTAGCTCGTGCCGACGCAGGACCCTCCGCGGCCGAACGCCCAGGAGGGCAGACCGGTGAAGACGACGAGGCCGTGGCTGCGCCGGATCGGGCCCGTGCTCCACAGCGCGCCCCAGGCGAGTCCGACCGCGCACGCGAAGAGGTAGCCCGGCCGGGTGATCGCCGGATCCAGGGCCACCGTCGCGACGGCTCGACGGAGCGCGCTCACGCGCTGTCGCGTCCGTAGGTCTCGAGCAGCCGCAGCCAGACCTCGCTAATCGTCGGATAGGAGGGGACCGCGTGCCAGAGGCGCGAGAGAGGCACCTCGCCGACGACGGCGATCGTCGCGGAGTGGATCAGCTCGCCGACCTCCTTGCCGACGAAGGTGACGCCGAGGACGACCTTCCGGTCCTCGTCCACGACCATCCTCGCGGTGCCCGTGTAGCCGTCGGCGGCGAGGGCGGCGCCGGCGACCGAGCCGATCTCGTAGTCGACGACGCGGGTTCGGTAGCCGGCCTTCTCGGCGGCCGCGGCGGTGAGGCCGACCGACGCGACCTCGGGGTCGGTGAAGACGACCTGCGGCACGGCCTCGTGGTCCGCGGTCGCGACGTGCGCTCCCCAGGGGGCGTCGTGGACCTCGGCACCGGTGGCGCGCGCGACGATCACGTCGCCGGCCGCACGGGCCTGGTACTTGCCCTGGTGCGTGAGCAGTGCGCGGTGGTTCACCTCGCCGACCCCGTAGAGCCACGGACGCCCGCCGCCGAGGGGAGCACCGTCGCCGCCCAGCACGAGCATCGTGTCGTCGACCGTCAGCGAGGAGCCGGGCTCGAGGCCCACCGTCTCGAGGCCGACGTCGCGGGTGTGCGGGGCGCGGCCGGTCGCGGCGAGCACCTGGTCGGCCTCGATGACGTCGCCGCCCTCGAGCGTCACGGCCACGGTGCCGTCGGACCGGCGCTCGACCGAGACGGGCGAGTCGCCGAGGCGCAGGTCGACGCCGAGCTCCTGGAGCGCCGAGCCGACGAGCTCGCCGGCGAAGGGCTCGAACGGCGCGAGGAGTCCGCTGCGGGCGACGAGCGTGACGGAGGAGCCCATGCCGGCGTAGGCGGTCGCCATCTCGGTCGCGACGACTCCGCCGCCGATGACGACGAGGCGCGGCGGCACCTCCTCGGCCGAGGTGGCCTCGCGGCTCGTCCAGGGGGATGCCGCGCGCAGGCCAGGGATGTCGGGGACGACGGCGGTGGTGCCGGTCGCGACGGCGACGGCGGAGCGGGCGCGGAGCACGCGCACCTCGCCGTCGGGTCCGGTCACGGTCACCTCGCGCTCGCCGCTCAGGCGGCCGTGCCCGCGGACGAGCTCGATGCCGGCGCCCTCGAGCCACTGCACCTGGCCGTGGTCGTCGAAGTGGCTGGTGAAGGAGTCGCGGCGAGCCAGGAGCGCGGGCACGTCGACTCCTCCGCTCACCGCCTGCGCCGCGCCGGGGAGATCACGGGCGGCGCGGAGCGCCATCGGCGGCCGCAGCAGCGCCTTCGAGGGCATGCACGCCCAGTAGGAGCACTCGCCCCCGACGAGCTCGCTCTCGACGACGGCCGCGGTGAGGCCGCCCTGGACCGCGCGGTCCGCGAGGTTCTCGCCCACCGGCCCTGCTCCGATGACGATGACGTCGAACTCGTCCGTCGTGCTGCTCATGCTGTCTCCCTGGGGTTCTCGGAGGCGTCGAGCCCCGTCGTCGGTGGGTGCCCGGCGCTCAATGCGCCGGCACGATCTCGGCCCGCCAGCCGTCGTAGCGGCCGCCGTGGCTCTCGACCGCCTCGATCACCTGGCGGAGGAACGCGGTGGTCGACTCCTCGTCGACCGCGGCGTGGTGGCTCGCGACGAGGACCTGCCTCAGCCTCAGCCGCGAGATCGCGATCTGGAAGCCGGAGGCCACGAGGACGCGCCCGGCCCGTCGTGCGGTGCTGCGGCGGGAGAAGACGGCGAAGTGGTCGACCTCGCGCAGCTCCCACACCTGGTCGCCGTAGCGGAGCCGGATCTCGAGCTGCTGCGCGGCCCGCTCCTGCTGCGCCTCGAGGGAGGAGCCGCCGGGCGCCGTGACGGTGGTGCTCTCGTCGCTCATCGTCCGGTGAACTCCGCCGTCGTGCGCTGGAGGAAGGCCTCGGTGCCGATGCGCGCGTCCTCGGACGCCGCGAGACGCGCGAGCGCCCCGGGGAGCGCGGCCGCGGCCTCGGCGTCGGACGCGGCGACCGCGAGCCGGGCACTGGCCAGGGCGGCCTGCACGGCGAGCGGCGCCTGCGCGGCGATCCGGGCGGCCAGAGCCCAGGCCGCCTCG
Source organism: Rathayibacter sp. AY1A7 (assembly GCF_002930845.1). Classification (NCBI taxonomy): domain Bacteria; kingdom Bacillati; phylum Actinomycetota; class Actinomycetes; order Micrococcales; family Microbacteriaceae; genus Rathayibacter; species Rathayibacter sp. AY1A7. The sequence goes on from NZ_PSTL01000005.1 coordinate 7,468, forward strand.
GCGACCGTACCGTCCGGGACGACCTGCTGCACGAGGCCGATGCGGTGGGCCTCCTCGGCGTCGAAGAGGTCGCCGGTGAGGATCCAGCGCATCGCGTCGCCCCAGCCGACGGCGCGAGGGAAGCGCAGCGTCGCTCCGCCGAAGGGCAGGATGCCGCGGGCGACCTCGATCTGGCCGAAGCGGGTGGACCGCTCGGCGAGGACGACGTCGCTCGCGAGCGCGAGCTCGATGCCGAGCGTGAGGCAGGTGCCCTGGAGGCCGATGACCACCGGCTTGCTCACGGGGCGGGTCCGCAGGCCCCAGGGGTCGAGACCGCCCTCGGGCACGAAGTCCAGGCCGTCGGAGCCCAGGCGGGGCCCGATGTCGGCGAGGTCGAGCCCGGCCGTGAAGTGCCCGCCCTCGGCGAGGACGACGCCGGCGCGCAGCTCCGGGTCGCGGTCGAGCTCGCCGTACGCGGACGCCAGCTCCGCGAGCAGCCGCAGATCGGCGGCGTTGCGCTTCTCGGGCCGGTCCAGCACGATCGCGAGCACGGTCCCGCGCCGCTCGGTGCGCACGCGCGGTCTCTCGTCGCTCATCGTTCCTCCGCTCGGTCGCGTCCGACCATCTTGCCGGGTGCCGCCGACACGCGCTCGGGCTTGCGCGCCGATGGCAGGGCTCTCTCAGGCCCCGCGGGACAGAGCGCCGAGGAGGCGGAGGATCGTGGGCAGGTCGTCCTCGGCCGCGGTCGGCGACGACGGGGCGAACGAGGTGACGCCGGCGCCCGCGAGCGGGAAGCGGGACCGGAGGGCGTCGAGGCTCGCGACGAGGCGCGAGGCGGGCACGCCGAAGGGCACGGGGTCGAACAGCCCGGCGAGGTCGGCGGGGTCGAGCACGTCCAGGTCGAGGTGCACGTAGACGGAGGCGGCACCGGTCGCCTCGACCGCCGCGACGAGCGACTCCGGGTCGAGGGCGTCCGCGGTCAGCACCGCGGCCCCCCGCTCGACCAGCGGCTCGAGCTCGCCGTCGTCGGCGGAGCGGACACCGGCGAGGACGACGCGCTCGTCGGCCACCCGCTCCTCGGCGCCCGCGCTCAGGAGGCCGACGCCGCGGCCCAGCGCGGCCGAGAGGACCATGCCGCAGAAGGCGCCGCTGGGGGAGGACTCGGGAGTGTGCGCGTCCGGGTGGGCGTCGAGCCAGACCAGCGCGACCGGACCCGGTGCCGAGCGCACGGCGTGCCCGATCGCCGCGAACTCGACGCCGCAGTCGCCGCCGATCGTGATCACGGGATCGGTGCGGCCCGAGAGGGCCTCGCGCACCCGCTCGGCGACGGTGGCGACCGAGGCGTAGCGGCGGATGCCGGTGTCCTGGGCGTCGCCCGCCTCGGCGGGGATGTCGAGGGTCGTGGTGGCGGAGGAGGGCAGATCGCCCCGGATCGCCTCGGCTCCGTCGACGAGGCGCATCGCGCGCGTCGACGCCGAGCCCTGCCACTGGGGGACGACGAGGAAGGAGGCCATGTCCCTCACTATGGCACGCGCGCCGGTGCCGGGTGCCTGCGTGCTCAGGCCGCGGGCAGGCCTCCGGGAACGGCTGCTGGGCGGATCGACGGGGGTGCGCCGTCGAGGTCGACCAGGGCCTCGTCGAGTGCGGAGCGGGCGCGGTCGGCGGCGGCGCGGGCCTCGTCCAGAGCGCCGGCCGGATCGCCTGCCGCACGGCGCACCGCGGTATCCAGCTGCCCGAGCGTCTCCTCGGCGAGGATCCGGGGTGCCGCGGTGATGCGCTCGCCGTGCACGGCGGCCAGGAGCAGCACCGACTCGGCGCCGAGCCGGGCCGCGGTGCGCGCCGCCTCGAACAGCAGGAGCTGGCGCTCGGCCTGGGCGCGCGGCTCGCGGTATCCGGAGACGACGGCGTCCAGAGCGGAGTCGGCGTCGAGCAGCAGGACCAGCAGCGCGGCAGGATCGTGGCGGGCGCCGGCCGACCGGGCGTCGTCGGCGTCGAGGAGGAGCGACCGTGCCGCGGCGCACGCGACGGCCACGTCGGCGGCGGAGGCGAGCTGCGCCGAGGTGCGCAGGTCGGAGAGGGTGGCGGCCCGCTCCAGGTCGTCCCGCACGGAGCGCTCGACGCCGCTCAGCTGCACCTCGGCGCGGGTCACGAGCCCGACCAGCGAGTCGACCGCGTCGAGCAGGGCGCCGGGATCGGGGGAGCCGCCGGCGGCGACGTGCTCGACGGCCTCGCGCAGCGGTCGGACCCGGCGCTCGGGAGTGGTCCCGGCGAGGACGGAGACCTCGGAGCGCGCCTGCTGCACGCGCTCCAAGAGGGACGGGCTCGGCGAGGTCACTCCGTGATCGTACGGCCGGAGTGTGACACCGCGTGACACGGCGGTTCGACCGGCGGCGGCGGCGTGCCCAGGATGGAGTCATGACCCGCTCGCTCGCCATCGTCGAGGTCGCCCGCGTGCGACCGGGCCGCGAGGAGTACCACGCCTACGTGCAGATCCTGAACGGCCGCATCCTCGCCCTCGCGCACGAGCGCGGCTGGCGGGCGGAGCGCTTCGCCGCCGAGGAGCTGGGCACGGAGGAGCTGCTGGCGCGCACGGCGGGGGCGGACGCCCTCGTCCTCGCGGGCGGCGAGGACATCGCTCCCGAGCAGTACGGCGCCGACCGCGGCTACCCGGCCGAGGGCCCCCACGCGGAGCGCGCGGATGCCGCCCAGATCGCGCTGGTGCACCGGGCACTGGCCCGCCGGACCCCGCTGCTGGGCATCTGCCGCGGCCTGCAGATCGTCAACGTCGCGCTCGGCGGCACGCTGGTGCAGGACCTGGGTCCGGAGGCGGAGCACGTCAACGCGGCGGCCCCCGCTCACCAGCGCATGCACCGGCACGAGGTCGGGCTCGCGGCGGGCTCCGTGCTCGGCGGGCTCTTCGGGTCCGAGGCGCTCGCGGTGCAGAGCGCGCACCACCAGGCGGTCGACCTGCTCGCTCCGGGGCTGCGGGTCGTCGCCCGGGCGGAGGACGGCGTGATCGAGGCCGTCGAGCACGTCGCGGCCCCCCTCGTGGGCGTGCAGTGGCACCCCGAGGACCCGGACGCTCCCGCCGGTCAGCTGGCGACGCTGCTCGACGGGCTGGCGCTCGCCGCCGCCCGCGGGGAGTTCGCGCTGCCCCTCGCCGCCTGAGCGGCCGGGGCTCCCCGCGGGCGACCGGGCTCAGCGGGCCAGTCGGGCCATCCACGCCTCGATGTCGTCGGCCGAGCGCGGGATGCCGGCCGAGAGGTTCTCGGCGCCGTCGGCGGTGACGAGCACGTCGTCCTCGATCCGGACGCCGATGCCGCGCAGCTCCTCCGGGACCGTGAGGTCGTCGGGCTGGAAGTAGAGGCCGGGCTCGATCGTGAAGACCATGCCCTCCTCGACCAGTCCGTCGAGGTACATCTCGCGCCGTGCCCGGGCGCAGTCGTGCACGTCGAGCCCGAGGTGGTGGCTGGTGCCGTGGACCATGTAGCGGCGGTGCTGCTGGTTGTCGGCCTCGATCGCCTCCTCGGCGCTGACCGGCAGCAGGCCCCAGTCGGCGGTGCGCCGCGCGATGACGGCCATCGCCGCGGCGTGAACCTCGCGGAAGCGGATGCCGGGTCGGACGATCGCGAACGCGGCGTCGGCCGCCTCCCGCACCGTCTCGTGAACCTGGCGCTGGGCGTCCGTGTAGCGGCCGTCCACCGGGAAGGTGCGCGTGATGTCGGCGGTGTAGTAGCTGTCCTGCTCGACGCCGGCGTCCAGCAGCACCAGCTGGCCGGGGCGCACCGGCCCGTCGTTGCGCGTCCAGTGCAGGATGCAGGCGTGGGGGCCCGCCGCGGCGATGGTGTCGTAGCCGACCGCGTTGCCGTCGGCGCGCGCGCGTCCGTTGAAGACGCCCTCGATCAGGCGCTCGCCCTTCTCGTGGGCGATGATGCGCGGCAGGTCGGAGAGGACGTCCTCGAAGCCGCGGCCCGTCGCGCCGACGGCGGCGCGCAGCTCGGCGATCTCGTAGGCGTCCTTGACCAGGCGGAGCTCGGCGATGTCGCGCTCGAGCGCCGCGTCGCGGTCCGCCCGCTCGTCGGCCTCGATCGCGTCGAGACGGCCGGTCACCGCCGGGTCGGCCTCGCGCAGCACGGCGAGGGGGACGCCGTCGTGCGCGTCGAGGACCGCGTCGAGCTCGGCGATCCCGCGGGTGGCGAGGCCGAGATCGCTCGCGACCTGCGCGAGCGACGGACGCGGCCCGATCCAGAACTCGCCGATCTCGGGGTTGGCGTAGAACTCGTCGGAGTCGCGGCCCGCACGCTCGCGGAAGTAGAGCGTCGCGCTGTGGCCGGACCCGGCGGGCTCGAGGACGAGGACCGCGCCGGGCTCGGAGTCGGAGCCCCAGCCGGTGAGCCAGGTGAAGGCCGAGTGCGCACGGAACGGGTAGTCGGTGTCGTTCGCGCGCTGCTTGAGGCGGCCCGCCGGGACGACGATGCGCACGCCGGTGTGCAGCGCGGAGAGGCGCTCGCGGCGGGAGGCGGCGAAGGACGCCTGCTCGCGCGGAGCAGGCAGCGGCTCCTCCCGCTCGGCCCAGCCGGACGCGATGAAGTCGCGGAAGCGGTCGGAGGCGGGGGTCGTCGAGCGGTTCGCGGTGGCGCGGGGGCGCGGGGCGGCGGCGGGGTCGGGCGTCTGAGCGGCGGTCCGCTCCTCCGTGTTCGTCATGACTCCCATTGTCCTCCTCCGCACGGCCGCGGGGGCCGCCACGGGCCGGGCGGGGGAGGAGGACGGGGAGTCGGCGTCGGGGAGGAACGTCAGGACGCGTCCTTCACCATCCCGCGGACCGAGAGCTGGACGACCAGCGGCCGGTGGTCGCTCCCGGCGTCGTCGCGGTCGTCGACGACCTGGTAGCCCGAGACCTCCCAGCGTCCGGAGAAGAGGACGTGGTCGATCGGGGCGCCGAGCGCGGGCGGGACCGAGGACGGCCAGGTGCCCAGGGCGGCGCCGCCCGCGACGGTCCCCGCGTCGCGGCAGCCGCCCAGCGCGGCCGAGCCCGGCAGCCCGGTCCAGTGGTCGACCGTGGAGTTCAGATCGCCGAGGACCACGACGTCCTCCTCCGCGGAGCAGAGCGCGGAGACCGAGAGCAGATCGCTCCGCCACTCCGCGAGGCGCGAGGGGATCGGCGCCATGGTGTGCACCGCGGCGAGGACGGGGCGCTCGGGAGTGTCGGGGCGTGCGACGAGGGACGGTGTCGATCCGGTGACGACCGCGGCGGTGTCGACGCTGTAGCCGCCGAGCGAGGGGGAGAGCAGCAGGGCCGCCCCGTCGTCGGCGCCCGACCCGGCGTAGTGGAGGGTCATCGACATCCCCTGGGCGCTGAGCGCGTTCACGACGTCCTGCGCGTGCGTCTGCGAGACCTCGAGGAGGGCGATGCCGTCGACCGCGCTCTCCCGGGCGAGCGAGGCGATCGTGTCGACGGGCACGCCGTCGTGCAGCACGTTCCAGGTCGCGAGGCGCACGTCGGCGAGGCGGTGGGCGCGCGGAGCGGCGGAGTCGTAGCCCCGCGCTCCCTGCACTCCCGCGAGCACGAGCGCGAAGACGACGCCGAGCGCCGCGAGGGCCAGCGCGAGGCGCCTGACCGGAGCGACGAGGACCGCGATCACGACCAGGACAGCGGCGAGCCCGACGGCCGCCGCGCCCGTCGCGAGCCGGAACGGCACCAGCTGGGCGAAGGGGGCCTCCCGGGCGATCCCGAAGAAGCCGGGTGCCGCGACCACCAGCAGAGCGATCGCCACGATCACCGCCACCGCGGTCTTCACCAGTCTCGTCCCCATCGCCGCCCAGGCTACTAGGGCATCGGAGGGCTCGCAGGCGGCGCGTCTACGATGAGCGCATGCATGTCGACGGGGGCCGTTACGACCTCCACACCCACTCCGTCGTCTCCGACGGCACCGAGGCTCCGGCCGTCCTGGTGCGGGCCGCGGCTGCGGCCGGGCTCGCCGGAGTGGCGCTCACCGACCACGACACGACCGGCGGCTGGGCCGAGGCGCTCGCCGCGGCCGAGGAGGCGGGCATCGACCTGCTGCCCGGCATGGAGCTCTCCTCCCGCGTCGGCTGGGCCAGCGTCCACGTCCTCGCATACCTCGTCGATCCGGCGGATCCGGGGCTCGTGGCCGAGACCGCGCGCATCCGCTCAGCCCGCACGCACCGCGCGGAGGCGATCGTCACCGCGATCGCGGCCGACTACGACCTCACCTGGGACGACGTCCTCGCCCAGACCAGCCCGGGCACGACCATCGGGCGTCCGCACATCGCCGACGCGCTCGTCGCCCGCGGCCTGGCCACCGACCGCTCCGCGGCCTTCGCGGGGATCCTCGACTGGCGCGGCGGCTACTACCGCCCGCACTACGCGCCCGACCCGGTCGACGCCGTGCGCCTGGTCCGCGCGGCGGGCGGGGTCCCGGTCATCGCGCACCCGGCCGCGAGCGCCCGCGGGATCGCGGTCGAGTCGATCCTCCCGCAGCTCGTCGACGCCGGCCTGTTCGGCCTCGAGGTCGAGCACCGCGAGAACACGGCCGACGGCCAGCGCCGCCTGCGCGAGCTCGCCGAGCAGTACTCGCTCGTCACCACGGGCTCGAGCGACTACCACGGCACGGGCAAGCCCAACCGCCTGGGCGAGAACACGACCGCGCGCGCGACCGTCGACGCGATCCGCTCCTCCGCCCGCTGAGTCGCGGAGAGCCGCTGACAGGCGGAGAGCCGCCGGATCACCGTGACCGCTGAGGGGCGGAGAGCCGCTGAGTCGCGTGGGGACACCGCTGAGTCGCGGGAGAGCCGCTGAGACGCCGAGAGCCCGCCCTCCCGCGACGGATCGCGGGGGGACGGGCTCGGGGCGCGGAGGCTCAGGCCTGCGCGTCGGGGCGCGGCGAGCGGCGGCGCGACCGGGTGCGGCGGCGCGGCTCGCTGTTGCCGTCGTGGTGCTCCTTGCTCTCGCTCGAGGGAGCGGGGCCGGTCTGCTGCGGAGCGGTCGAGTCGGCGGAGTCGGAGCGGGTGCGGCGACGCGGCGGCCGGTCGCCCCGCTCGGAGCGCTCGCCGCGGTCGGAGCGCTCGCCCCGGTCCGGGCGCGCGTCGGCCTTCGCCTCGGCGGGGATCGGGGTCGGCTTCAGCCGTCCCTTGGTCCCCGCGGGGATGTCGAGGTCGGTGTAGAGGTGCGGCGACGACGAGTAGGTCTCGACCGGGTCGGGCTGGCCGAACTCCAGCGCCCGGTTGATGAGGGCCCACTTGTGCAGGTCCTCCCAGTCGACGAAGGTCACCGCGATGCCGGTCTTGCCCGCGCGCCCGGTGCGGCCGACGCGGTGCAGGTAGGTCTGGTCGTCGTCCGGGATCGTGTGGTTGATCACGTGGGTGACGTCGTTCACGTCGATGCCGCGCGCGGCGACGTCGGTGGCGATCAGGATGTCCTTCTTGCCGGCCTTGAACGCCGCCATCGCGCGCTCGCGCTGCTCCTGGTTGAGGTCTCCGTGCACGGCTGCCGCGTTGAAGCCGCGGTCGTTGAGCTCCTCGACGATGCGGGCCGCGGCGCGCTTCGTGCGGGTGAAGATGACGGTCTTGCCGCGGCCCTCGGACTGCAGGATGCGCGCGATGACCTCGTCCTTGTCGAGCGAGTGCGCCCGGTAGACGATGTGCTTGATGTTCGCCTGCGTGATGCCCTCGTCGGGGTCGGTCGCGCGGATGTGGATGGGCTTGTTCATGAAGCGGCGCGCGAGCGCGACGATCGCGCCCGGCATCGTCGCCGAGAAGAGCATGGTGTGGCGGGTGGGCGGCGTCTGCGCGAACAGCTTCTCGATGTCCGAGAGGAAGCCCAGGTCGAGCATCTTGTCGGCCTCGTCGAGGACCATCACCTGCACGTTGGCGAGCGAGAGCAGGCGCTGCCCGGCGAGGTCGAGGAGGCGGCCGGGGGTGCCGACGACGATCTGCGCGCCGGCCTTCAGCTGCTCGATCTGGCCCTCGTAGGCCTTGCCGCCGTAGATCGAGACGATCTTGGTCGGCCGGTTGGAGGCGGCCAGCTCGATGTCCTCGGTGACCTGCACGGCGAGCTCGCGGGTCGGGACGACGATGAGCGCCTTGACGCCCGGCTCCGGGTCGGTGCCGAGGGCCTGGATGAGGGGGAGGCCGAAGCCGAAGGTCTTGCCGGTGCCGGTCTTGGCCTGGCCGATGATGTCCTGCTTCTGCAGGGCCAGGGGGATCGTCTGCTCCTGGATGGGGAACGGCTCGAGGATGCCCTTGGCGGCGAGTGCGGCGACGATGTCGTCGTCGATGTTCAGATCGGAGAAAGTCACGGAGTGAAGCGCCTGTCGTGTCGAACGGTCTACGCCCCTGTACGACTCCGGGCGCAGGGTCACCGATCCAGCGCCGGTGACATCCCGGCGAGTCTACTGCTCCCGGCCCCGCCGGCCCCGGAACCCCGCTCCTCCGGCGCCCTATGCTGAGGAAATGGCTGCCTGGTTCCGACGTCGACGTCCCCTGCTCGAGGTGCCCCGCCTGACGCCCCGCGGGGAGTCGAGCCAGAAGCGCGACCGCGTCGACCTCGCCGACCTCACCCCCGAGGTGCTGCCCTACCTCGGCCAGGTCGCCTACCTCCAGCTCGCGGTGTTCGAGGTGCTGGCGCGCGCCGTCGCCGAGACCGACGACCTCGCGGACAAGGAGGCCATCTCCTCCGCCGCCGGCACGGCGCTCGCGAAGCACCACGCCGTCGTCGCCGAGCTGCGCCGCCGCGACGTGGAGCCCGGCGAGGCCATGGCGCCGTTCCGCCCAGCGATCGACACCTTCGAGCGGCTCACCCGCGGGGCGGACCTCCACGAGACGCTGCTCTCGGCGTACATCACGGCGGGTCTGCTCGACGACTTCTTCATCCGCCTCACCGGCGGGCTGCCCACCGACGTGGGGCCGCGCATCGCGCAGACGCTCGGCGCGGACACGGGCGTCGACGGCGTGATCGCGATCCTCCGCCGCGAGATCGCCGCGGACGAGCGCCTGGGCTCGCGCCTGGCCGTCTGGGGCCGCCGCCTGGTGGGCGACACCCTCCTCGTGGCGCGCTCCGCGCTGATGGGCTCGGGCAACCACGACTCCGACGAGTCGCGGATCGAGCCGGTGTTCACCGAGCTCATCGCCTCGCACACGCGCCGGATGGACGCGCTGGGGCTCACGGCCTGACGGTTCCCGGCGTCGCACTGCGCCGGAATCCGGAACGACGGAGGCGCGGAAGTCCGAGGACTCCCGCGCCTCCGGCTCGGATCAGGGGGCGACGCGTCCCGAGAGCATCGCCTGCAGGGAGGCCTCGTCGCGGCGGGCGCGGCTGCGCCCGAGCGAGAGGCCGATCGGGACGACGACCACGGCGGTCGCGACGAGGGACAGGACCCAGATCAGGCCGCCGTCCCACGGCAGGCCCGCCCAGGTCAGTGCGACCCAGACGACTGCGGCGACGAGGCCGCCGATCGCCGGGACCAGCACGGAGCCGTGCAGGTGCCGGTGCGGCAGCCCGTAGCGCGCGGCGAGACCGATCAGGACCCCGAACAGGGTGATGAAGAGGAGCTCCACGACGTGTCCGCCCGGGACGCTCTAGGCGACGAAGCCGACGCGGCGCGACTCCTCGGAGCCGACCTCGACGAAGGCGATGGTGGCGGTCGGGACGATGTAGATCTTGCCCTTCTCGTCGCGGAGGCGGAGGACGGCGGTGCCGGCCTCGAGAGCGGTGGTCACCGTCTTCTCGACCTCGGTCACGGACATCGACGACTCGAAGTTGAGCTCGCGCGGGGTGTTGACCATTCCAATACGGATTTCCACCAGCAGTGCCTTTCGGGAGGGGACGAGGGTGTCAGGATACGGGACCGCGCTCGGACGACCGCGCCGGTTTCGCGGTGAGCGGAGCGGGCGGCCGGGGCTCCCGGCGGGGACGGGCGGGAGTGTCGGACCCGGTGGCTACCGTGGTCGTGTGACCGCTCCCGCGACCCCCGCTCCCTCCACCGCAGCCTCCGTCGGCGAGGCGCTCCCGGGCGAGCCCGCGGTCGTGCTGGACGACTCCCAGCGCGCGGTGCTCGCGCTGCCCGAGGGCCGCAGCGCCGCCGTGCTCGGGGCGCCGGGGACGGGCAAGACCACGACGGTCGTCGAGCTGGTCGCCGAGCGCGTCCTCGAGCGGGGGTACCCGCCCGAGTCGGTCGTGGTGCTCGCGGCCAGCCGCACCGCCGCCACCGCCCTGCGCGACGTACTCGCCCTGCGGCTGGGAGTGCCGACCCGGGGCCCGCTCGCCCGGACCGCGACCTCGCTCGCGTTCGAGGCGGTCACCTCCGCCGCCAAGGAGCGCGGCCTCGAGCGGCCGACCCTCCTGACCGGCGGCGAGCAGGACGCCCTCCTCTCGGAGCTCGTCGAGGGCCACCTCGAGGAGGGGACCGGCCCGCGGTGGCCGCAGGAGTTCAGCCCCGAGGTGCTGCGGCTGCGGACCTTCCGGACCGAGCTCCGCGAGTTCGGGATGCGGGCGACCGAGCACGGGCTCGACTCGGACGCGATCCGCGCCCTCGGGGTCGACGCCGAGCGAGGGGAGTGGAGCGCGGCGGCCGACGTGCTCGACGAGCTGCGCGAGGTGGTCGAGTGGATGGCGCCCCAGGCGGGCACCCGTCTGGACGCGGCGGAGTTCGCGGCCTACGCGGCCGAGGCGATCCGCGCCGGCGAGGGCGGCGAGCGGATCGACGCGCTGCGCCTCGTCGTCGTCGACGACCTCCAGGAGGCGAGCGAGTCGACGCTCGTGCTGCTGCGGGCGCTGACGGAGCGCGGGGTGACCGTGATCGCGCTGGGCGACCCGGACGTGGCGACCAGCGCCTACCGCGGCGCGGCCTCCGACACGCTCGGCCGGTTCGCCGCGAGAATCGGCGCGTCCGACGTCGAGACGCTGGTGCTCGCGCGCGTGCACCGCCACTCGGCCGCGCTGCGGGCGGTCGTGTCGGCGGCCACCGAGCGGATCGGCACCGCGGCGGCCGGCCGGCAGCGGGCGGCGGTCGCGGCTCCGGCCCCCGAGGCGGGCCCGGCACCCGTCCTGGTGCTGCACGCCCCGACGGCGGCGCGCGAGGCGGCGACGGTGGCGCGGCTGCTGCGCGAGCGGCGGCTGCGCGACGGAGTGCCGTGGCGGCGGATGGCGGTCGTCGTCCGCTCCGGAGCCGCAGTCCAGCCGCTGGTGAAGGCGCTCGCGGTGGCGGAGGTGCCGACCCGCTCCGTGCTCGCCGGGCGGGCGCTGCGCGACGACCACGCGGCCCGGGCGCTGCTCGTGCTGGTCGGCGTCGCGATCGGCGAGCGGTCCCTGGACGCGGAGCTCGCGGCGGAGCTGCTGCTCGGCCCGTTCGGCGGGGTCGACCGGCTGGGGCTGCGCCGGCTCCGGCTCGCACTCCGGGCGGAGGAGCTCGCCGGCGGCGGCATCCGCGCGAGCGACCCGCTGCTGGTCGAGGCCCTCGCCGCGACCGGCCGCTTCGCGACCATCGACTCCGCTCCCGCCCGGCAGGCCGAGCGGCTCGCCGTGACGATCGACCGGGTCCGCCGCCTGCACGAGGAGGGGGGCTCGATCGAGGAGCTCCTGTGGTCGGCGTGGGAGTCCAGCCGCGTCGCGTCCTCCTGGCGCGAGCTCGCCCTCGGCACCGGCCTGACCGCCGCCGAGGCGAACCGCAACCTCGACGGCGTGGTCGCCCTCTTCAGCGCCGCGCGCCGGTTCGTGGAGCGGGCGACCGGGCACTCCGCGGTCGGCTTCGTCACCGAGATCCTCGAGGCGGAGGTCCCCGAGGACACGCTCGCTCCGCGCTCCGTCGAGGACGCGGTCCTCATCGGCACGCCCTCCTCCGTCGTCGGCCTGGAGTTCGACGTCGTGGTGGTGGCGCGGCTGCAGGACGGCGTCTGGCCCAACCTCCGCCAGCGCGGCTCGCTGCTCGATCCGGACGGCCTGCTGCGGCACGCCCGCGGCGAGGGCGGACTGCCGCTCGACGCCCGCAAGGCCACTCTCGACGACGAGCTCCGGATGTTCGCCCTGGCCGCCTCCCGCGCCCGGCGGCAGCTCGTGCTCAGCGCCGTCGCGGGCGAGGACGAGACGCCCTCCCTCTTCTTCCGGCTCACCCCGCCGGACGCGCCGCGGCTCGATCCCGCCTCCGCGGTGCCGCTCACGCTGCGCGGGGCGGTGGCGGCGCTGCGCCGGACCGCCACCACACCGGACTCGACCGAGGCTCCCGCCGCCATCCGAGGGCTGAGCGCCCTGGCGCTCGCGGACGTCCCCGGCGCCGACCCCTCCTCCTGGTCCGGGGTGCTCGAGCCCTCGACCACGGAGCCGCTCTTCGACGTCGGCGACCCCGAGCGTCCCGTCTCCGTCTCGCCGAGCCGCCTCGAGGCCTTCGAGCGGTCCCCTCTGGACTGGTTCGTCGACGCCGTCTCCGGCTCCACGACGAGCACGGCGATGGGGGTCGGCACCCTCGTGCACTGGGTCCTCGAGAACGCCGAGCGGCCCGATCCGCAGGAGCTGTGGGCGGCTCTCGAGTCGCGGTGGCCCGAGCTGGTCTTCGAGTCGCCCTGGCTGGGGGAGCGGCAGAAGCGCGTCACACGGCGGCTGATCGACGGCCTCGCGGGCTACCTCGCCGACTTCGAGCGCGGGGGAGGCGTGGTGCTCGGCCGCGAGCAGCAGTTCGAGCTCGACGTCCCGCCCGCCCGGGTGCGGGGCTCGATCGACCGCGTCGAGCGCGCGGCCGACGGCTCCGTCACGATCGTCGATCTCAAGACGGGCCGCAGCACCCCCCGCAAGGACGACATCGCAGAGCACGCGCAGCTGGGCAGCTATCAGCTCGCCGTCGCCGAAGGGGCGATCGAGGCGGCCGACCCGGCCGACGGGGGAGGCGCGAAGCTGCTCTTCGTGGCGACGGGCGTGCGCGGGAAGCCGTACCGCGAGGTGGTCCAGGAGCGCTTCGGCGAGGAGGAGCTGGAGCGGCTGCGCGATCGCGTCCGCGCCGCGGCCCTGGGCATGGCGGCGGCGGGCTTCTCGGGCCTGCTCGACGCGACCCCGTTCTCCCCCGGCGACGCCCTGCGGTACCGCATCCACGCGGTGCCCGAGGTCCCGGGGGACGGACTCCTGGCGATCGACGAGGTCGACGAGACAGAGGACCTGGAGGACTCCGAGGAGCCGGGTCCCGATGCGCCGGCCGATCCTTCCGGCCCCGCCGACCCCGACCCCTCCGCCGTCCTCGAGGAGGAGCTGCCGTGATCGACGCCCTGACCATCGCCGAGCGCCTCGACCTGCGCCCGCCCACCGCCGAACAGCGCGCCGTCATCGAGGCGCCGCTCGAGCCTGCCCTGGTGGTCGCCGGTGCCGGCAGCGGCAAGACCGAGACGATGGCGAACCGCGTCCTCTGGCTCCTCGCGAACGGCCACGCGGCGCCGTCGGAGGTGCTCGGGCTCACCTTCACCCGCAAGGCGGCGGCCGAGCTCGGCGAGCGCATCGGGCGGAGGATCGACCAGCTCGGCGCGGCGGGCCTGCTCCCGCTCGCGCCCGGGCAGTCGGCGCCCGACCCGTTCGAGGCCGCCACCGTCTCGACCTACAACGCCTTCGCGAACACGATCTTCCGCGACAACGCAGCCCTGATCGGCCGCGAGGGGGATGCGACCGTGCTCTCCGAGGCCTCCGCCTGGCATCTCGCGCGGGGAGTCGTGGCCGACACGGCCGATCCGCGCATCCTCGAGGTGGAGGCAGGCATCGACCGGCTGACCGACCTCGTCGTCTCGCTCGCGCACGACCTCGCCGACAACCTCGCCGATCCGGCCGCGGTCGCCGCGTTCGCCGAGGACTTCCTCCGCCTGGGCGAGCTGCCGCGCGGAGGCAGCGGCTCGGGGCTCTACCGCGAGCTCGAGAAGGCGCTGCAGGCCGTGGGCGCGCTGCCGGTGCTGACGGCGCTCGCCGAGCGGTTCCAGGAGGCGAAGGCCGAGCGCGGCTTCGTCGAGTTCTCGGACCAGGTCGCCCTCGCGCTGCGGATCGTCGACCGGGTGCCGCGGATCGTGGACGAGCACCGCGCGAGGTACCGGGTGGTGCTCCTCGACGAGTACCAGGACACCTCCGTGCTGCAGACCCGGCTCCTCTCGCGGCTCTTCGCCGGGCAGGGAGTGATGGCCGTGGGCGACCCGCACCAGTCGATCTACGGCTGGCGCGGTGCGAGCGCCGAGGGGCTCGGCCGCTTCGGCACCGATTTCGGGGGAGCGGGCCGCTTCTCCCTCAGCACGAGCTGGCGCAACGGCCGCCGCGTGCTGACCGCCGCGAACGCGATCGTGGAGCCGCTGTCGGCGGGGAGCGCGGTCGCGGTCGACACGCTGAGCGCGGGTCCTCAGGCCTCCGAGCACCCGGTCGAGCTCACCTTCCCCGAGACGATCGAGGAGGAGGCGGACGACGTCGCCGCCTGGTTCGCCGGGCGGCTGCGCGAGAACGCCGAGCCGCCGTCGGCCGCGGTGCTCTTCCGGGTGCGCGCGCACATGGACCGCTTCGCCGCCGCGCTGGCGAAGCACGGCGTCCGGTACCACATCCTCGGCATCGGGGGCCTGCTGCGGCAGCCCGAGATCGCCGACCTCGTCGCCGCGCTCACCGTGGTCGAGGACCCGGCCGCCGGCAGCGAGCTCGTCCGCCTCCTGGCCGGCGCCCGCTGGCGTCTGGGCGTCCGCGACCTCAAGGCGCTGCGCGACCTCGCCTCGTGGCTCGCGGCGCGCGACCACGCGCACCGGCTGCTCCCGGAGGAGGTGCGCGAGCGGATGCGCGCGTCCGTCACCGAGGGCGAGGGCGGCTCGATCGTCGAGGCCCTCGACTTCATCGCGGCGCGCCGCCCCGGCGACGACGGGCGGATCGACCACTCCGCGCTCGGCGGGTTCAGCGCCGAGGGCCTGCGGCGCCTGCACGAGGCGGGCACCCTGTTCGCCCGGCTGCGCGCCCGGGCCGGGCTCGACCTCCTCGACTTCGTCACCCTGGTCGAGCAGGAGCTGGGCCTGGACATCGAGGTCGAGGCGAACGAGTCGCGCGGGGACGGCCGCGCCAACCTCGAGGCCTTCCGGGAGGCGGTGGCCGGGTACCTGCAGACGGACGACCGCGGCGCCGGCACCGGCTCCTCCCTCCGCGGATTCCTCCGCTGGCTCGTCCTCGCGGACAAGCGCGACGGCCTGGCCCCGCGACCGGAGGACCCGGAGCCGGGGACGGTGCAGCTGCTGACGATCCACGGCTCCAAGGGTCTGGAGTGGGACCTCGTCGCCGTCCCGCGGATGGTCGAAGGCGAGCTCCCCGGCACGCCGGTCGAGGGCTTCCGCGGGTGGGTCAGACTGGGCGCGATGCCCTACGCGTTCCGCGGCGACGCCGCCGAGCTCCCCGATCTCGCCTGGCGCGGCTGCAGCACGCAGAAGGAGGTCGTCGACGCGATCGGAGCGTTCGGCGACACCCTCCGCGAGCGCAACGAGGCGGAGGAGCGGCGACTCGCCTACGTGGCCGTCACGCGGGCGCGTCACCACCTCCTGCTCAGCGGCTCGTGGTGGGCCGGCCAGGCCAAGCCGCGCGGACCGGGCGTCTTCCTCCGCGACCTCGAGGAGGCCGGCACGATCCCGCCGCTGCCGACCGAGCCCGCGAACGAGGAGAACCCGCTCGAGCGGGCCCCGCGCACGTTCCGCTGGCCCCACGATCCGCTCGGCTCCCGCGGCGACCGGGTCCGCGCCGCCGCCGCCCGGGTCCGCAGCGCCGAGCCCGCTCTGCTCGGAGCGCGCGGCGACGACATCCGCCTGCTGCTCGCCGAGCGGGCGGTGCGGCTGGCCGGGGGCGAGCGCACGCCGCTGCCCACCCGCATCCCCGCCTCCCGGTTCAAGGACATCGTCAGCACGCCGGACGAGGTCGCCGCGCAGCTGCGCCGGCCGATGCCGGAGCGCCCCTACCGGCAGACCCGGCTCGGCACGACCTTCCACTCCTGGGTCGAGAACCGCTTCGGCGTCCAGGGTGGGGCGGAGGCGGTCGACACCTTCCCCGACGAGCTCGACGACGCCGGCCCCGCGTCCGTCGAGCAGGAGCGGCTCGACACCCTGATCGCCACGTTCGAGCGCTCGGAGTGGGCCGACCGGCGCCCGGAGGCGGTCGAGATCGAGATCCACCTCCAGCTCGCCGGCCACGTCGTCGTCTGCAAGCTCGACGCGGTGTACCCGACGGAGGACGGCGTGCAGATCGTCGACTGGAAGACCGGGCGGGCGCCGAAGGACGCCGCCGACCTCGAGCTCAAGCAGTTCCAGCTCGCGCTGTACCGGCTCGCCTACTCGCGCTGGCGGGGGGTGCCGCTCGAGAGCGTCGACGCCGTGTTCTACTTCGTCGCCGACGACCTCGTGCTGCGGCCCGAGCGGTTCTACTCAGAGCGCGAGCTCGCGGAGTCGCTCTCCTCGGCGACGGGAGCGAGCCCGCGGCCGTGAGCGGAGGAGCTCGTGCGGGCTCCCGGCGTGCGGTTGAGCAGCTCCTCGACCTCCGAGACCGCCAGCACCGGGCCGGTGTCGGTCGAGAGGGGCGCGGAGAGGTCGCCGAGCACGCTGTCCACAAGCGTGTCCAGCATGGCGACCGCGTCGTCCACGATGGCGGAGTCGTCGGTCTCGGTGCCGTGCAGCAGCCAGCGGGCGAGCTCGAGCTCGGCGTAGAGCTGGGCGCGCTGGCGGATCGTGCGGTCCACTGCTCCCGCGCGCATCCGGGAGTAGGCGGAGAGCGCCGTCTCCGAGCCCGGGGCGCTCAGCAGCCAGTGCAGGTCGCGCGCCGGGTCGCCGACCCGCAGCGCCGCCCAGCCGAGCACGGCCGCGACGACGTCGCCCGAGCGGAGGAAGGAGTCGGCGGTCATCGAGCCGTTCACCACGGTCGGGTCGAACTGCCAGAGCGCCTCGTCGGAGGAGGCCGACTCCCAGCGCGCGACGAGCGCCGCCGGGACGTGGCCGGTGTCGGCCGCGCGCTCGATCACCGCGACCGTCTCGTTCACGCTGTCGCGCGCGGTCGCGATCGGCAGGCCCGCCTCCTGGACGAACGACACCGGGAGCGAGTGGATCGCCCCGATGGCTCGGCCGATCGAGTCCGCGAGCCCGCTCTGCGCGGCCACGTCGTCGATGAGGACGCGATCTCCCTCGAGGTACTCGTAGACGACCGCGCGGGTGCCGTCGAACGGCGTCTGCCCGACGCTCTCCTGCAGATCGAAGGGCAGGCGGCTGCGGATGCCGGCGGTCAGCGCCCGGAGCGCGACGAGGTCGCCGAGCTGCTCCTGCTCCGCGAGCGCGGACGTGGGCACGCGCACGACGAGGCGGGCGCCCTCGCGCGTCGTCAGCAGGGCGGAGTCGAAGTCGCCGTGCGTCGAGGACGTGAAGGGGCGCGCGGAGCGGACGTCGAGGCCCTCGACGGCCGAGGTGGCCAGCGCGGCTAGAGTGAGATGGGATCTGGCCATGGTTTCCAGGGTAGGCGGCTCGTGCCCGGCCGGCCCGCCGCCACGCGCTGTCCCGCCGATGCCGTCGAAGGCCCGCGACAGCGGTCCTCGCGGCCCCCGTCACGAAATGAGCCCCGGATGTCACTGCCCTTCGCCGATCGCCTCCCGCTCTCGCGACAGGCGGCCGACCGCGACGGCGTCGGACGCTCGCGGCCCGCGCTCTTCGACGAGCTGCTCGCCGATCCCGCCACCCGCGTGCTCGTCCTGCACCACGACCGGACCCTGGTCGAGGCCGACCGCCTCCTCCTGCGCCGCCCCGAGGACGTGACCGCCGGCACCCTCCGGATCTACCTCGGCCGCACGCTCGCCGAGGCCCCCGGCGAGCCGGTCGGAACCCCCGTCATCGCGACCGTCCTCACCGACGCGGCCGCCGCCGAACTCGAGCCCGACGAGGAGCGGTGGAGCGGCCTGCGCCCGATCGCCGAGCGCCTGAGCGACCGCGACGCGGGCCTGTTCACCGAGGCTCTCGCCATCGCGAACTGGCACGCCTCGCACGGCTACTCGCCCCGCAACGGCGACCCGACCGTCGTCGAGCAGGGCGGCTGGGTCCGCCGCTCGCCCACCGACGGCAGCCAGGTCTTCCCGCGCACGGATCCGGCGATCATCGTCTGCGTCCTCGACGCGGACGACCGCCTCCTCCTCGGCTCGAACGCGATGTGGGGCACCGGCCGCTTCTCCCTGCTCGCCGGCTTCGTCGAGCCGGGCGAGTCGCTCGAGGCCGCCGTGATCCGCGAGATCGGCGAGGAGTCGGGCATGCGCGTCGTCGACCCGCAGTACCTCGGCTCGCAGCCCTGGCCCTTCCCCGCCTCCCTCATGGTCGGCTTCACCGCCCGCCTCGCCGGGGACCAGTCCCCGGAGGATCTGCTCCCGGACGGCGAGGAGATCGTCGAGCTGCGCTGGTTCACCCGGCAGCAGCTGCACGACTCGCTCGAGTCCGTGCTGCTGCCCGGCCGCTCGTCCATCGCCCGCGCGATGATCGAGGACTGGTACGGAGGCGAGCTGGAGAACGGCCCGATCGCGTGACCCTGCTCGACGGACTCGACGAGGGGCAGCGCGAGGCTGCGGAGGCGCTGCTGGGGCCGGTCTGCGTCCTCGCGGGAGCGGGTACGGGCAAGACCCGGACGATCACGCACCGCATCGCGCACGGAGTGGCGACCGGCGTCTACACGCCCGGCCGCGTCATGGCCCTGACCTTCACCAGCCGCGCCGCGGCCGAGCTGCGCTCGCGCCTGCGGGTGCTCGGCGCCGGCGGCGTCCAGGCCCGCACCTTCCACGCCGCCGCCCTCTCGCAGCTCGGCTACTTCTGGCCGCAGCTGGTGGGGGGCACGATGCCCCAGCTGCTCGACGGCAAGGCGCGCCTGCTCGGGCACGCGGCCGAGCGGCTCCGCCTGAAGCTCGACACAGCGACGCTCCGCGACCTCTCGGCCGAGATCGAGTGGCGGAAGGTGTCCGCCCTCTCGCTCGAGCAGTACGCCGTCGCCGCCCGCACGCGCCCCCTGCCCGGACGGCTCACCCTGGAGCAGACGGTCGCGCTCGTGGACGAGTACGAGGGGCTGAAGGACCAGCGCCGCCAGATCGACTTCGAGGACGTCCTGCTCGTGACCGCCGGGATGCTCGAGTCCGAGCCCGCGATGGCGATGCAGGTGCGCGAGCAGTACCGCTTCTTCGTCGTCGACGAGTACCAGGACGTCTCGCCGCTGCAGCAGCGGCTCCTGGAGCTCTGGCTCGGCGACCGGAGCGACCTCTGCGTCGTCGGCGACGCCAGCCAGACCATCTACTCCTTCGCGGGTGCGCGGGCCGACTACCTCCTCGACTTCCCGTCCCGCTGGCCGACCGCCACCGTGGTGCGCCTGGAGGAGAACTACCGCTCGGCCGTGCCGATCGTCCAGACCGCGAACCGCCTCATGCGGGGCAGGCCCGGCGCCCTCTCGCTCCACGCCGTCGCCGCCGCCGAGGCGCCGGAGCCCGCGATCGACGCCTACCCGGACGACATCGCGGAGGCGCGCGGGATCGCGGCGCGGGTCGCGGCCGACATCGAGGCGGGGGTGCGCCCCTCCGACATCGCGGTCCTCTTCCGCACCAACAGCCAGTCGGCGGTCATCGAGCACGCCCTGCACGAGCGGGGAGTGAGCGCGCACATGCGCGGCGGCAAGCGCTTCTTCGACCTCCCCGAGGTGAAGCAGGCCGTGATGCAGCTGCGCGCGGCGTCCGTGTCGATCAGCGGCGAGCCGTTGTTCAAGTCGGTGAGCGACGTCCTCCGCTCGCTCGGCTGGAGCGCCGAGCCCCCGTCGGCGCCCGGTGCGGTGCGCGACCGGTGGGAGTCGCTGGACACGCTGGCCCGCCTCGTCGACGAGGCCCCTGCCGGATGGACCTTCCGGCAGTTCACGGACGACCTGATCGCACGCCAGCAGGTGCACCACGAGCCGGACCGCGGCGCGGTCACCCTCGCCACGCTGCACTCGGCGAAGGGCCTCGAGTGGGAGTCGGTGCACCTGATGGGGCTCGCCGAGGGACTGCTGCCGATCTCGTACGCCGCCGGCCTCGAGGCGATCGACGAGGAGCGGCGCCTCCTCTACGTCGGCATCACCCGGGCCCGCCGGCGCCTGCGCCTCTCGTGGGCGCGCTCGACGGTCGGCCGCGTCACGCGGAGGGAGCCGTCGCGCTTCCTCGAAGAGCTCGGCACGCGCACTCGGGGTGCGGCTCCCGCTCCCGCACGGTGAAGGCTCCGGAGGCGTCGCTGTAGATCCGCTCGGCCGCGCGGAGCCCTCGCCAGCCCGCGAGCAGCCGCCGCAGCGCGGCGTCGGCGGCCGCCACGGCGATCGCGGCGCTCGCGAGCGGCGTGCGGGTGGGGGCCGTGCGGCCGAGCACCTGGATCACGAGGCGCGCGCGATCCGGGTCGAGGTCCATCCGGTCCCGCTCGGCGCAGTGCAGGCACGGTCCGGAACCCGGCTCCACCAGGGGCCCGAGGCGCACCGATTCGTCGCCGAACACCACCGCCAGGTGTGGCACATCGGCCGCGAGCCAGTGCGCGGCGCGGGCGGGGGCGACCGCGAAGTCGGCGATCAGCACGGCGAGGTCCGGCGTCCCGTCGTCGGCGACCAGCGAGCAGCCCTCGCTCCGGAGCAGCGTGCGCAGTGCGTCCGGTGCCGCGCCCGTCCCCTCGACGACGACCCGCGGTGCCGGGGGAGGGCCGCCGGGCTCGACGCTGCGCAGCAGGACCGGCCGGAGCGCCTCGAGCACCTCGTCGACCCGCGCCTCGCTCGCTCCGGCGCGCGCCGCGATCAGGCGGACGGTGCCGGCGCTGGTGCCCACGCGGAGGGCGTCGAGCAGCAGCTCCTCCGGGTAGCCGACGCCGTCCAGGACCGCGTGCGGCCGGTCGAGGCCGAGCTGCACCGCGGTCGCGGAGCGCCAGAGCAGAGGGAGTCGGGGATCGAGCCGGAGCACCATCCGGCGATCATGGCCGAGACCGGCCCGGCGCCGCGCGAGTTGTCCACAGGCGGGCGCCGGACGGGGGGTCAGACGGGGCGGTCGCCCGTGGGGGAGGAGCCGCGGTCGTCGTCGTCCGGCGAGCCGGCGTCGTCGGTCGTGTCCGGAGCGTCTCCGGAGGCGCCGTCGCCCTCGCGCGGCATCGTGCCGTTCAGCAGGTCCTCCAGCGCGCGGTCCATCTCGTCGGGCTCCGGGGTCTCGCCGCGGGCCTCGGCCGTGAGCCGGGCGACGAGCGCGCTCGGGTCGTCCAGGTCCTCCGAGCCGGGGAGCAGGTCGGGGTGCGACCAGAGGGAGTCGCGGGCCTCGGGTCCGACGGCGTCGGTCACGGCCTGCCACATCGCGGCGGCCTCGCGGAGGCGGCGCGGGCGCAGCTCCAGGCCGACGAGGGTGGCGAAGGCGGATTCGGCCGGCCCGCCGGAGGCGCGGCGGCGGCGGACCGTCTCGGCGATCGCCCCGGCGCTGGGCAGGCGGGTGGTCGCCGCCGCGGTGACGACGTCGACCCATCCCTCGATGAGGGCGAGGACGGTCTCGAGGCGGCCGTGCGCGGCGAGCTGCTCCTCCGTCTTCGGCGGGATGAGCGCGCCGGAGGTCATCGCGTCGCGGAGCTCCTCGGGGTTCGACGGGTCGAAGCCCTCGGCCAGCTCCTCGAGGCGGGTGGTGTCGATGCTGATCCCGCGCGCGAAGTCGGTGATCTGCGAGATGAGAGCGAGACGGAGCCACTTGCCGTGCCGGAAGAGGCGGGCGTGCGCGAGCTCGCGGACCGCCAGGTACAGCTGCACCTGGTCCAGCGGGATGTCGAGGCCCTCGCCGAACGCGGCGACGTTCTGCGGCAGGATCGCCGCGTCGTTCTCCTCCAGCAGCGGGATGCCGATGTCGCCGCCCGAGACGACCTCGGCGGCGAGCTGCCCGACGACCTGGCCCAGCTGCAGGGCGAACAGGGTGCCGCCGATCCCGCGCATCATGCCCTCGGCACCGGCGATCATCGCCTGCATCTCCTCCGGGGCCTGCTCGCGGAGCACGCGGGTCAGCGCGTCCGAGATGCTCAGCGCCACCGGCTCGGCGAGCTGGGTCCAGACCGGCATCGTCAGGGAGATCCACTCGAGGCGGCTGATCGAGCGCGGCGTGCGGCTCAGCTCGGAGACGTACGCGACCTCGTCGAGCCAGAGCGCGGCGACGCCGAAGGCCGCGTCGATCGGAGCCCGCACGGAGTCGGACACCGGCGCGGACTCGGCGCGCGCGAGCTGCTTCGCCTGCTCGAGCGAGAGCGTCCAGTTGACGCCGCCGTCGCCGTTCTGCTGCATCGCGCTCTGCAGCTGCGAGAGCAGGTTCTGCAGGGCCACCGGGTCGTTCGGCAGTCCCGCCGCTCCGGCGAGCTGCGAGGGGTCGACCGGGCCGTTCCCCGAGAGGAACTGCCGCAGCATCTCCCGGAACTCGTCCTCGGAGCCGCCGCCCGCTCGGTCCGCACTGTCGCCATCGGCCATCGGGATCAGCCCTCCGTCGCTCACGTGAATCCGGTCGCCGCACCGCCTCCGCGGCCCTGCACAGGGCGCCGGTTCCGGCGCGACTCCCAGTCGTGCAAGCTACGTTAGCCCGAGCGCCCGGGGCCTCGGCGTGCAGAGCACCGCTCGGGCCCAGCCCGCTTCCGCCCGCCGCGAACATCCCGGCGGAGCCGCTCCACCCGTTGCCAGAAAGGCCCCCGTGTCGCTGTTCTCCGACGACCCGCGCCCCTCCTCCTCCCCGCGCCGCCCGTGGGTCGGACCGGTCGTCCTCCTCTCGGGTGTCGCCGTCGTGGTCGGTCTGGGCGTCGCGCCCGCCCCCTACGTGATCGAGCAGCCCGGCCCCGTGTTCGACACCCTGGGCAGCAGCAAGGACGTGCCCCTCATCTCGATCCCGGACCGCACCACCTATCCCACGGCCGGCACGCTCGACATGCTCACCGTGTCGGTCGTCGGCAACCCGCAGAGCCTGCCCACCTGGGTCGAGGTCGCGAGCGCCTGGTTCGACAGGACCAAGGCGGTCGTCCCGGTCGACGCGATCTTCCCTCCCTCCTCCACGGTCGAGGAGCGCGACGAGGCGAACCAGGCCGAGATGACCGACTCCCAGCAGGAGGCGATCGCCGCCGCGCTCACCGAGCTCGGCTACCCCGTCGAGCAGCGCGTCTCGGTCGTGCAGGTGCCCGAGGGTTCCCCGGCCGAGGGCGTCCTGGAGGCGGGGGACGAGATCCTCGCGGTCGCGGGCACCCCCGTCGCCGACGCGACCGCCCTGCGCGCGACCCTGCAGACCCTCGGCACCGGCTCCCCGGTGCAGGTCAGCATCGAGCGCGAGGGCGTCCGGCAGGAGGTGGAGGTCACGCCGCGCGACTCGAACGGCGCCGCCGTCATCGGCGTCCTCCCCGGAGCGGCCTTCGACTTCCCGTTCGAGGTCGACATCCAGCTGGACGACGTGGGCGGGCCGAGCGCGGGCATGATGTTCGCCCTCGGGATCATCGACAAGCTCACCGAGGGCGAGCTCAACGGCGGGCGGAGCGTCGCCGGGACCGGCACGATCGACGCGGCCGGCGAGGTCGGCGCCATCGGCGGGATCCGCCAGAAGCTCTACGGGGCGGAGGGCGCCGGAGCCGAGTACTTCCTCGCCCCCGCGACCAACTGCAACGAGGTCGTCGGCCACGTCCCCGACGGGCTCGACGTGCTCGCGGTCTCGACCCTCGACGACGCCCTCGCCGCACTGAAGGGCATCGCCGCGGGCGACACCTCCGGGCTGCCGGACTGCAGCACCGCCGCTCCCCTCGACTGATCCCGCCCGCCGACCCCGGGTCGACGCCCAGGTGAGCCGGACAGCCGTCGCATAGCATGGGTGGCCTCCCCTCACATCTCGACAGCAAGAGGCCCTCACGTGAGTTCCACAGCAACCGAAACCCCGCCGCGGAAGAGACGGAGCGTCCTCGCCGTCACTGTCGTGGTGGTGGCCGTCCTGGTGGTGGCGTTCTTCGTCTTCGCCGGTCTGTACACCGACATCCTCTGGTACGACCAGCTCGGCTTCCTCTCCGTGCTCACGACGCAGTGGGCGGCGGCGGGCGGTCTCTTCGTCATCGGCTTCGTCGCCATGGCGGTGCCGGTGTTCATCAGCCTGATGCTGGCTTACCGCCTCCGGCCGGTCTACGCGAAGCTCAACTCGCAGATCGACCGCTACCAGCAGGTCGTGGAGCCGCTGCGGCGCCTGGCCACCTTCGGGATCCCCGCGGTGCTCGGCCTCTTCGCCGGCGTCTCCTCCGCCACCCGCTGGCAGACGAGCCTCACCTTCTGGAACCGCACGCCCTCGGGCACCACGGATCCGCAGTTCGGCCTCGACACGTCGTTCTACCTCTTCGAGCTGCCCTTCTACCAGAGCATCGTCGGCTTCGCGTCGGCCGTCCTGCTGATCTCGGCGTTCGCGACCCTCGCCACCGGCTACCTCTACGGAGCGATCCGGGTGAACGGCCGCGAGATCCGCATCTCGAAGGCCTCGCGCATCCAGCTGGCGGTCATCGCCGCCCTCTACCTCGCCGTGCAGGCGGTCAGCCTCTGGCTCGACCAGTACGCGACGCTCGCGCAGCAGGGGCCCCGCATCACCGGCGCCACCTACTCCACCGTCAACGCGACGATCCCGGGCCTGCAGATCCTGGCCGGCATCGCGGCGCTGGTCGCGATCCTCTTCGTCGTCACCGCCTTCATCGGCCGCTGGCGCTTCCCGGTCATCGGCACCGCGCTGCTGATCGTGTCGAGCCTGCTCGTCGGCTCCCTCTACCCGTGGATCGTGCAGAAGTTCCAGGTCGAGCCCAACGAGCGCACGCTCGAGCAGCCCTTCATCCAGAACAACATCGATATGACGCGCCAGGCCTACGGCGTCAGCGACGTCGACGTCATCCCCTACGACGCGACCACCGACGCGGAGCCGGGCGCCCTGCGCTCGGACGCCGAGACCACCGCGAACATCCGCATCCTCGACCCCGCCGTCGTCACCGACGCGTTCTCGCAGCTGCAGCAGTTCCGCCAGTACTACAAGTTCGGCGACACGCAGAACGCGCTCGACGTCGACCGCTACTCCATCGACGGATCGACGCAGGACGCCGTGGTCGGCGTCCGCGAGCTGAACCTCAACGGCCTCGGCACCAACCAGACCTGGTACAACCAGACGCTGGTCTACACCCACGGCTACGGCCTGGTCGCCGCGTACGGCAACCAGCGCTCGGCCGACGGAGAGCCGGTGTTCATCGAGTCCGGTGTCCCGACGACGGGCGACCTCGGCGACTACGAGCCGCGGATCTACTTCGGCGAGAACTCCCCGCCGTACTCGATCGTGGGCGGCAACGACTCGCGCGACATCGAGCTCGACTACCCCTCGGGCACCGACGGCGCGCAGCAGACCTACACGACCTTCGACGGCGAGGGCGGCCCCGCTCTCGACAACGTCTTCAAGAAGCTCGTCTACGCGATCAAGTTCCAGTCCGAGCAGATCTTCCTCTCGGACGGCGTGAACGACGACTCGCAGATCCTCTACGACCGCGATCCCGTGCAGCGCGTCCAGAAGGTCGCGCCGTACCTCAAGCTCGACTCCGACGCCTACCCGACCGTCGTCGACGGCCGCGTGAAGTGGGTCGTCGACGGGTACACCACCTCGGCCGACTACCCGTACTCGGAGGTGCAGAGCCTCTCGCAGGCGATCGCCGACACGAACACGCAGCAGCAGTTCCCGACCGACGACGTCAACTACATCCGCAACTCGGTGAAGGCGACCGTCGACGCGTACGACGGCAGCGTCACGCTCTACGCGTGGGACACCGAGGACCCGATCCTGCAGACCTGGCAGAAGATCTTCCCGACCACGGTGAAGCCCGTGAGCGACATGTCGGGCGAGCTGCTCAGCCACGTCCGGTACCCGGAGGACCTCTTCAAGGTCCAGCGCGCGGTCCTCGGCACCTACCACGTCACCGACGCGGGCTCCTTCTACTCCCGCGAGGACGCCTGGGCGACGCCGAACGACCCGACGAGCGGAGCCGCGACCACGGCCGCCGCGACCGGCACCAGCCTGCAGCCTCCGTACTACCTGACGCTGCAGACGCCGGATCAGGACGTGCCGTCGTACTCGCTCTACTCGACGTACATCCCGGCGAGCGTCCAGGGCGCGCAGGCCAGCCGCAACGTGCTGACCGGCTACCTCGTGGCCGACTCCGACGCCGGCTCGACGGCGGGCTCCGTGGCCGACGGCTACGGCACGCTCCGCCTGCTCGAGCTGCCGAAGGACGACACGGTGCCCGGCCCCGGCCAGGTGCAGAACGCGTTCACCACCGACCCGACGGTCGCGAACGAGCTGAACATCCTCTCCCGCGGCGACACCACCGTCACGAGGGGCAACCTGCTCACGCTGCCGGTCGGCGGCGGCCTGCTCTACGTCCAGCCGATCTACGTGCGCTCCAACGGAGACACGAGCTTCCCGCTCCTGCAGAAGGTGCTGGTCGCGTTCGGTGACGACATCGCCTTCGAGGACACCCTCGACGCGGCCCTCGACAGCCTCTTCGGCGGCGACTCGGGAGCCGACGCGGGCGACACCGGCACGCCGACGACTCCGGACGCCGGCACCGGCACCTCGGGCGGCGACACCGGAGGCGACGCGGGCGGCACGACCGGCGGCACCGGCTCCACGCCGGCCACGGGCGACCAGACGGCGCTGCAGCAGGCGCTGAACGACGCGCGGGACGCACTCACGGCTCGCGAGAACGCCCTCAAGGCGGGCGACCTCACCGCCTTCGCGGCGGCGGACGAGCAGCTGACCGAGGCGCTCTCGCGGGCGCTGCAGGCCGAGGGCGGCCAGTAGCCCGCATGGTGCAGGTCGACCGCGGCGAGCACCTCCGCTCGGGGGAGTGGCTCGAGCTGAACCGCACGTACTGGGAGGAGCGCACCGGCGAGGGTGCGCTCCACCCGGAGCTCGTCACCGCGGCGCTCCTCGACCCCGGGCCGAGGATCCTCCAGCTCGGCTCGGGCGACGGGCTCGACGCGCTCGAGCTCGCCGAGCGCGGCGCCCGCGTGGTGGGCGTCGACTTCTCGATGCCCGCGGTGCGCCGAGCACGCGCCGCCGCCGCGGACAGGGACCTCGCCGGCTCCGCCCGCTTCGTCTGCGCGAACCTCTACGAGCTGCGGCACATGCTGCCGGAGCCCGACTCGTTCGACGTCGTGCTCTGCAGCGCCGGCGTCGTCTCGTGGCTCCCCGACCTGGAGGAGTGGGCGCGGCTGGTGGAGTGGTTCGTCGCCCCCGGCGGAGCGGTGCTCGTCGCCCCGTCGTCGTCCGCTCCCGTCGGCGCCGACGTCCGCACCTGGTCGCGCACCTCGTCCGAGCTCGCCGCCGCCCTGACGGCGGTCGGGCTGAGCGTGGACGAGAGCGTCGTGCTGCGCGCCGCCAAGCCCGCCTGAGACCGGAGCCCGCTCCCACCGCCGCGTCGATTTGCATCGGCGCCGGAACGCGTGTAACGTCTCTTCTTGTGCCGCGGGGTGGAGCAGTTCGGTAGCTCGCTGGGCTCATAACCCAGAGGTCGTAGGTTCAAATCCTGCCCCCGCAACAAGAAAGCGAAAGCCGGTCCGGAGAAGGGCCGGCTTTCGTCGTTAACACCGGTCGCGGACGTGCTCCCCGCGGCTGACAGTGCGCGGGCCGAGACCTCAGTCGCCCTCGATCACGCTCAGCACGTTGCCCGCCGGATCGCGGAACCAGCAGATAGTCGGCCCGTGGCCGCGCATCACTCCGTCCGCATCGGTCGGCAGCGACGGGTCGTCGTAGATCGCCGTGGTGACGCCTGCCGCGTGCAGCTCGGCGACCGCCGCGTCGATGTCCTCCACCGAGAAGTTCAGGATCGTGAACGACGCCGGCTCGTGGTCCGGCTTCGGGTACGCGATCGCGCGGCCTCCGCCCGGCAGCCGGATGTCGAGGATCCCCATCGCGTTCAGCTCGACCTCGAGCCCCAGCACTCCGCCGTAGAAGGCCCGCGCCGCCTCCACGTCGTCCACGCTGAAGCCGCTGAAGGCCCTCTCGCTCCGGATCATCGCCGTCCTCCGTCCCGCGGCCGCACCGTCGCGCCCGCTCCGCTCCGGACGCTACTCCGGTCGCCCGTCCGCGTCACCGTCGGATCCGCCCGCGGCGCCGCCGACCGCGAGCCGGTCTCGCGCGACCCGCATCCGCGGACCGGCCTCCCGACGCTCCGCGCCGACGCGTGTGCCGGACCGGCCCGCACGTTAGGCTCGACCCCGATGCGAGGGGTGCTGCTGTGAGGGACGAACGCGGAGACGACGGCTCGAACGAGGGGCTCGGCGGCCGCCCGACCCGGCGGAGCCCGCGGCAGGCGCCGCACGCGCTGCCCGCGGCACGCGTCGCCACTCCGGTCCTCACGCCCGTCCGCCCCGTGCGGCGCCGCCGGGGCCGTGTCTTCCGCGCGACCGTCAGCACGGTCGCCCTCGCCGCCATCGCGGGCCTCGTGGCGGTCTCCGCGCTCCCCGCCTACTCCTTCGACCCGGCACCCGATTCGCAGGCCGCCGTCGAGGCCGCCGCCCGCGTGCAGGCGCTCGGTAACCAGAAGCTCACCGTCGCGGCGACCGCGGTCCAGGAGCAGGTCATCCGCGACTCCTTCACCGCACCGACCCAGGCCCAGCTCGACGAGGCGGCCGCCCAGGCGCGCGCGCTCGCCGTCGCCGAGCAGGCCGCCCGCGACGCCGAGACCGCCCGCCTCGCCCAGGAGGCGCAGGCCGCGGCAGGCACGACCGGCGCGGACGGCGCCGCCGCGGGCAGCGGCGGCACCAGCACCTCGGTCACGCCCCGCGAGGAGGGCGACGACTACCCCTGGCGCGACCAGCTCACCGACGACCAGGGCGGCGGCCTCTCGCCGCTGCGGTACTACTACCGCGAGTGCGTCGACTTCGTCGCCTGGCGGATCAACCGCGACCAGGGCTCGACGAGCGCACCCTTCAAGTGGACCTGGGGCAACATGACCCCGGGCGGGGGCAGCGCCTACGCGTGGGCCGGCCAGTGGGCCTCCCACGGCTGGGTGACCAGCAGCACGCCCGTCCCCGGCGCGGTCGCCTGGTTCACCGGCAACCACGTCGCGTACGTGCAGGCCGTCAACTCCGACGGCACGGTCTCGCTCGAGGAGTACAACTGGGGCAACGACCACGCGTACCACAAGCGCACCATCCCGGCCTCCCAGGTCGCCCTCTTCCTCTACCCGCCGAGCTGATGACCGGCGCCGTCGGCATGGCCGTGGCGCAGTTCGCCCCCTCGACGGACCGGGAGGCGAACATCGCGACGATCGAGCGCCTGGCCCGGATCGCCGCCGAGCGCGGCGCGAGCATGGTGGTGCTGCCGGAGTACAGCTCCGCCTTCACCGATCCGCTCGGGCCCGAGCTGGTCGCGGCGGGCGAGGCGCTGGACGGCCCGTTCGTCACGGCTCTCGCGGCCCTCGCGCGCGAGCTCCGGATCCATCTCGTGGCAGGCATGGTCGAGGCGGTGGACGGACGCCGCATCGCGAACACGCTCGTCGCGCTCGACCCCGAGGGCGCGCTCGTGGCCCGCTACCGCAAGCTCCACCTGTACGACGCCTTCGGTCAGACCGAGTCGGAGTGGGTCGCCGCGGGGGAGATCGCCGCACCCGAGACGTTCGAGGTCGGCGGCCTCGTCGTCGGGCTGCAGACCTGCTACGACCTGCGCTTCCCGGAGGTCAGCCGCTGGCTGGTCGACGCCGGGGTCGACGTCATCGCGGCACCGGCCGAGTGGGTGCGCGGCCCGCTCAAGGAGGCGCACTGGCGGACGCTGGTCACCGCCCGCGCGCTCGAGAACACGGTGTACCTCGTCGCAGCCGACCAGACCCCGCCGATCGGGGTCGGCACGAGCATGATCGTCGATCCGATGGGCGTCGAGACCGTCACCCTCGGCGAGGTCGAGGACGTCGCCGTCGCCTGGGTCTCGCGCGAGCGGATCGACGCGGCGCGCGCGAAGAACCCCGCTCTGGCGCTGCGGCGCTTCCGGGTGCTGCCGCTCTGACCGCCGCCCCCGGCCCGACGGCGCCGGGCATCCGACCGCATCCGCTGAGGCCGGCTCCTCAGCGCGCCATGCGGGCGAGGCCCGCGACCGCGGTCTCCAGCACCTCGAACCGCTTGCAGAAGGCGAAGCGGACGAGCGAGCGGTAGGGAGCGGCGTCCTCGGGGCGGCAGAACGCCGACACGGGCACCGCCACCACTCCCGCGAGATCCGGGAGCGCCCGGCAGAGCGCGACCCCGTCGTCGTAGCCGAGCGGTGCCGCGTCCGCGACGACGAAGTAGCCGCCCGAGGAGGGCGCGACGCCGAAGCCCGCAGCAGCCAGGCCCGCCGACAGCAGGTCCTTCTTGGCCGCAAGAGTCTGCGCCGCGCCGGTGAAGAAGGCGTCCGGGAGCCCGAGCCCGAGGGCGACGGCCCCCTGGAACGGCGAGCCGCTGACGTAGGTGAGGAACTGCTTCACGGCGAGGACGGCCGTGATCAGCTCGCGCGGGCCCGTGACCCAGCCGATCTTCCAGCCCGTGGTGCTGAAGGTCTTGCCCGCCGAGGAGACGGAGAGCGTCCGCTCGAAGGCTCCGGGAAGGGAGGCCAGCGGGACGTGCGGGGTGTCGAAGCGCAGGTGCTCGTAGACCTCGTCCGTCAGGATCACGGCGTCGTGCCGCTCGGCGAGCCGCACGATCAGCTCGCGGGTCTCGGCCGGGAGGACGGCACCGGTCGGGTTGTGCGGGTCGTTCACCAGGATGACGCGCGTGCGGTCGCTCACTGCGGCGGTCAGCTCGTCGTGGTCGACCGCGAAGGAGGGGCCGCGCAGGAGCACGGTGCGATGCACCCCTCCGGCGAGGGCGATCAGGGCTCCGTAGGCGTCGTAGTGGGGCGTGAAGGTGACGACCTCGTCGCCCGGCTCGAGGAGGGCCAGCAGAGCCGCGGCCAGGGCCTCGGTGGCGCCCGTGGTGACGAGGACCTCGCCGTCGGGGTCGAGAGAGATCCCGGAGAAGCGCAGCCGGTGCGCGGCGATCGCCTCGCGCAGGACGGGGAAGCCGGGACCCGGCGGGTACTGGTTGAGCCCGGACGCGATGGCGTCGCGCGCGGCGTCGAGGATCTCGCGCGGGCCGTCCTCGTCCGGGAAGCCCTGGCCGAGGTTCACCGCTCCGGTGCGCAGGGCGAGCGCGCTCATCTCGCTGAAGACGGTGGCGGCGACCTCGCCACAGGGGCCGAGGAGGCCGGCGCCCGCCGCGGCGCGCGACCAGGATCCGGGAATGCTCACGTGCCCAGTGTGCCCGCTCGAGCAGTCCGGCCGGTTTCATTTCCCGCTCGCAGGCCCGTCATAAGAAACCCCCAGGTACGATCGCCAAGCTATCCCCGCTTGGAAGGAGCAGCACCCATGACCGAGAGTCACGAGGGTCCTCGTCAGCCGGAGGAACCCACCACGCCGACGGAGTCCGGCGCCCGAGAGGCGACCGAGCGCACCCCCGGCGAGAGCTCCGGAGAGTCGTCCTCGACCACCGGGCCCACCGAGCCGATCCACCGGGGCGGAGCGCACCGCGAGAGCGAGAACCCGACCGTCCGCTACCCCTCCTCCTCGGCCACCCAGCCGCCGTACACGCCGAACGCGACGGCCGGCAACGAGGCGCAGCCCGTCTCCCAGCCGGCCCGCTACGGGCAGTACGCGCCGCCCGCGGCGAACACCCTGCACGGCTCCGAGGAGCCGCCCTCCTCGAGCCCCTTCGGCCCGGGCGCCGAGTACACCCCCGCCCCCACCGCCACGAAGCGCCGAGCCGGAGTGGGCGTCGTCGCGGCGCTCGCCATCGGCGCGGTCGTGGGCGGAGTCGCGGGAGCGGGCGTGTTCGGCCTCT
The DNA here is from genome assembly GCF_002930845.1 of Rathayibacter sp. AY1A7. Classification (NCBI taxonomy): domain Bacteria; kingdom Bacillati; phylum Actinomycetota; class Actinomycetes; order Micrococcales; family Microbacteriaceae; genus Rathayibacter; species Rathayibacter sp. AY1A7. The sequence goes on from NZ_PSTL01000005.1 coordinate 39,341, forward strand.
GGTCCGCCTCCAACGGCGGCGGGACCCGCGTGGTCTCCGCCGGCGGCTCGCAGACGATCACGGTCAACAACGCCGAGGACGCCACGACCGCCACCGCGGTCGCCGCCAAGGCCACTCCGAGCGTCGTCACCATCGCGGTGAGCGGCAGCTCGTCCGCCGGCACCGGCTCCGGCATCGTGCTCTCGAAGGACGGCTACGTCCTGACCAACACCCACGTGGTCACCCTCGACGGCGAGATCGCGAACGGCACCGTCTCGGTCACGACCAGCGACGGCCGGATCTTCGACGCGACCGTCGTCGGCACCGACCCGACCCTCGACCTCGCCGTCATCAAGCTGACCGGCGCGACCGACCTCAGCCCGATGACGTTCGCGGACTCCACCAAGATCAACGTCGGCGACACGGCGGTCGCCATCGGCGCCCCGCTCGGCCTCTCCGGAACCGTGACCGACGGCATCGTCAGCGCGCTCAACCGCAGCATCCAGGTCGCCTCCTCGGCGGCTCCGGACGACTCGGGCGACAGCTCGAGCGGCGGCACCGAGAGCCCGTTCAACTTCGACATCCCGGGCCAGCAGGCGCCGACCCAGGCGAAGAGCACCATCTCGCTGCCCGTCATCCAGACCGACGCGGCGATCAACCCGGGCAACTCCGGCGGCGCGCTGCTCGACAGCGACGGCGAGCTGATCGGCGTGAACGTCGCGATCGCGAGCGCCGGCCAGTCCTCCTCGAGCGGCCAGTCCGGCAACATCGGAGTCGGATTCGCGATCCCCAGCGCGATCGCCGAGCGCATCGCGAAGGAGATCATCGCGAACGGCTCCGCCTCGCACGGCCTGCTCGGCGCGAGCGTCTCCGACTCGACCGCGGACGTCCTCGGCGCCCGCATCGAGGAGGTCTCCGGAGGCGGTGCCGCGCAGGCGGCCGGTCTCGCCAAGGGCGACATCATCACCGCGATCGACAGCACTCCGATCACGAGCGCGTCCGACCTCACCGCGCAGGTCCGCGCGCAGGCCGCGAACGCCGCGGTCGAGCTGACCTACGTCCGCAACGGCCAGAGCTACCAGGCGAAGGCGACGCTCGGCCAGATGGCCGCCGGCTGACCCTCCGCCGCCGCGCACAGCCCCTCGAGGATCCGTCCCCGGGGGGCTTTTCCGCGTCCGGGCCCGGCCCGGGGCGCGGTGCTCCCCGCTGGTAGGGTGGTGGATCCCTGCGCCCGCGCTCCTCCCGCACGAACTGGACCCATGCAGCACGAGATCCCGGAAGACGACCTCTCCGACCTGCCCGGCGTCTCCTACGTCATGCCCGTCCTCAACGAGGTCGCCCACGTGCGCGCCGCGGTCGACTCGCTGCTGCATCAGGACTACACCGGCCCCTTCGACGTCGTCCTCGCCGTCGCCCCGAGCATCGACGGCACGGAGCAGCTCGTCGCCGAGCTGAGCGCGGCCGACCCGCGGATCCGCGTCGTGCCGAACGAGGTCGGCTCCACTCCTGCGGGCCTCAACGCCGCGATCCGCGCCTCGCGCCACCCGGTCGTCGTCCGGGTCGACGCGCACTCCGTCCTGCCGCCCGAGTACGCGCGCACGGCGGTCGAGGCGCTGCAGCGCTCCGGAGCGGCGAACGTCGGCGGAGTGATGGCGGCGGAGGGCCTCACCCCGTTCCAGCGCGCGGTCGCCCGGGCGTACGGCTCCCGCATCGGCCTGGGCGGCACGCCCCACCACGTGGGAGGCGAGGAGGGCCCGGCCGACACGGTGTACCTCGGCGTCTTCCGCCGCTCCGCCCTCGAGCGCGCCGGCCTGTTCGACGAGCGCTTCAAGCGCGGGCAGGACTGGGAGCTGAACCGGCGGCTGCGCGAGCGCGGCGAGGTCGTCTGGTTCACTCCGCGCCTCACCGTCACCTACCGGCCGCGGCCCTCGATGCGCGCGCTGCTCCGGCAGTTCCTCTCGACCGGGATGTGGCGCGGCGAGCTCACCCGGATGTTCCCGGCCTCGCGGTCGCTGCGCTACTTCGCTCCGCCCGTGCTCGTCGCGATGCTCGCGATCGGGCTGCTCGTCGGGCTGGCGGGAGTCGTCCAGGCGCTCGTCGGAGCCGCGCCCTGGCTCCTGCTGGGGTTCGCGGTGCCCGCCGCCTACCTCCTCCTGGTGGCGGCGGCCACTCTCGTGGTCGCGCGGCCGGACGGCGCGCGTGCGATGCTGTGGTTCGCCGTGGTCATCCCGGCGGTCCACGTGGCCTGGGGGACCGGCTTCGTGCTCGGCTTCGCCGGGCTGACCAGCAACATCTCCGCCCACCGCCACCAGCCGCGGTCCGACTCGCCGAGGGGCGCATGACCACGACGACGAGACCCCGCTCCATCGCCGAGCTGCGCGCCGTCGCGCAGCCCCCGGAGGTGCGCGGGCGCCGCAACGCCGAGCACTGGACGGCGTCGCTCTACCTGCGCCGCTTCTCGCCCTACCTGACCTGGCTGCTGCTGAAGACCTCGATCTCGGCGAACGGCGTCACCGGGCTGATGATCCTGGTCGGCTGGAGCGCGGCGGCAGCCCTCCTGATCCCGGGGATCGCCGGAGCGGCGCTGGCGCTGCTCCTCGGCCAGCTGCAGATGCTGGTGGACTGCTGCGACGGCGAGGTCGCGCGCTGGCGCCGCACGTCCTCGCCGGCGGGCGTGTTCCTCGACAAGGTCGGGCACTACACGACCGAGGCGCTGATCCCGATCGCGCTCGGGCTGCGAGCGGCGGGCGTCCCGTTCGAGGCGCCGGCGGACTTCCTCTGGACCACGATCGGCTTCGCCCTGGCCCTGGTGATCGTCCTCAACAAGGCGCTCAACGACATGGTGCACGTGGCGCGCGCGAACGCCGGTCTCACGAAGCTGGCCGACACGAAGGGTGAGGCTGTGCCGTCCTCGTCCGGGCTGGCGGGGCTTCGCCGCGCGGCCCGCTTCCTGCCCTTCCACCGCCTCTACCACTCCGTCGAGCTGACGATGCTGGCCTTCGCGACCGCCCTCGTGGGCCTCGTCGTCGGAGCGGGCACGGCCGACCGGGTCCTCGTCGGGGCGCTGCTGCCGCTCGCCCTCCTCGCCCTGGTCGGCCACTTCGTCGCGATCATGGCGTCCAAGCGTGTCCGCTCCTGAGCCGAGGGTCGGCGTCGTCGTCCTGACGCAGGGGACCCGGCCCGACGACCTCGCCGCGGGGCTGGCCGGCGTCCTCGCGCAGGAGGGCGTCGAGCTGGACGTCGTCTGCGTCGGCAACGGCTGGGAGCCCGACGGCCTGCCCGAGGGAGTGCGCGCCCTGGCGCTGCCCGAGAACCTCGGCATCCCCGCGGGCCGGAACGCCGGAGTCGACGCCGTCGCGGGGGAGTACCTCTTCTTCCTCGACGACGACGCCCGGATCCCGTCTCCCCGCTTCCTCGTCGACGCGATCGCGCTGCTCGCCTCGAACCGCCGCATCGGCCTGGTGCAGCCCCGCGTCGACAGCACGGACGGCACGCCGAGCCCGCGGCGCTGGATCCCGCGGATCCTCAAGGGCGACCCCCGCCGCTCCGGCCCCGTCTTCTCGGTCTGGGAGGGAGCGGTCGTGCTGCGGCGCGACGTGTTCGCCCGGACGGGCGGCTGGGCGGGTCCGTTCTTCTACGCCCACGAGGGCATCGAGCTGGCCTGGCGGGTCTGGGACACGGGCCGCACCGCCTGGTACGCGGGAGAGCTCGTCGCCCAGCACCCGGTCATCCAGCCGACCCGGCACGCCGACTACTACCGGCTGAACGCGCGCAACCGCGTCTGGCTCGCCCGCCGCAACCTCGCCGCACCTCTGGCGCTCGTCTACGTGGGGTCCTGGACCGCGATCCAGTGCCTCCGCTGGCGGCGCGACCCGGCCGCCCTGCGCGCCTGGTTCGCCGGCTGGCGGGAGGGATGGCGCTCGGATCCGGGCGGTCGGCGCGTCCTCTCGGCCCGCACGGTGCTCCGGATGGCGTTCGCCGGGCGTCCGCCGATCGTCTAGCATCGGGGAATCCGCCCCCGCCGGGGCCCCCGAAAGGACGACGGTGTTCGATTCGACCCAGCTCTCCCCGCCCGAGCGCGCCGAGGCGGAGGCGACCCCTGCCGGACCGGACCTCCTGACGGCGGTCCGCGAGCGCCTCGGCGCCGTCGACGACGAGTTCTCCGGCCGCCTCGACGAGCACCTCCCGCGCCTGGTCGATCTGCTCGCCACGGTGTACGCCGGCCGCGACGACCTAGAGGACCAGCTGGTCGCGATCGTCGAGCTCGCCGCCGCCTCCTGGGAGGAGCGGCCCGAGGAGCTCCGCGCGCTCGACCGCGCCCGCGAGCAGCACCCGACCTGGTTCCTCTCGAACAAGGCTCTGGGCGGGGTCTGCTACGTCGACCGCTACGCGGGCGACCTCGAGGGGCTGCGCGCCGAGATCCCGTACCTCCGCGAGATCGGCCTGAACTACCTGCACCTGATGCCGCTCTTCGATGCGCCCGAGGGCGAGTCGGACGGGGGCTACGCGGTCTCGAGCTACCGGCGCGTGCGACCGGACCTCGGCGACATGGAGCAGCTCCGCGGGCTGGCCTCCGAGCTGCGCGAGCAGGGCATCGCACTCGTGGTCGACTTCGTCTTCAACCACACCTCGAACGAGCACGAGTGGGCGCAGCGCGCGCTCGCCGGCGAGCAGCGCTTCGAGGACTACTACTGGATCTACCCGGACCGGGAGCAGCCCGACGCCTTCGAGCGCACGACGCGCGAGATCTTCCCGGACGACCATCCCGGCTCCTTCGTTCAGCTGGAGGACGGGCGCTGGGTCTGGGCCACGTTCCACCGCTACCAGTGGGACCTCAACTACTCCAACCCCGAGGTGTTCCGGGCGATGGCGGGAGAGATGCTCTTCCTCGCCAATCAGGGCGTCGACGCCCTGCGGATGGACGCGGTCGCGTTCATCTGGAAGGAGCTCGGCACCACCTGCGAGTCGCAGCCGCAGGCGCACCTGCTGCTGCGCGCGTTCAACGAGGTCTGCCGCCTGGCCGCTCCGGCGCTGCTGTTCAAGTCCGAGGCGATCGTGCACCCCGACGAGGTGATCGAGTACATCGACGTCGAGGAGTGCCAGCTCTCGTACAACCCGCTGCAGATGGCGCTCACCTGGGAGGCGCTCGCCACCCGCGACGTCCGTCTCCTCTCGCAGGCCCTCGAGCGCCGGCACGCCCTCCCCGAGGGCACGGCCTGGGTCAACTACGTGCGCGGGCACGACGACATCGGCTGGACCTTCGCCGACGAGGACGCCGCCGAGCTCGGGATCGACGCGGCCGGCCACCGCCGCTTCCTCAACGACTTCTACACGGACCGGTTCGACGGCACCTTCGCCCGCGGAGTGCCGTTCCAGGAGAACCCGCGCACCGGCGACCGCCGCGTCTCGGGCACCACCGCGTCCCTCGCCGGAGTGGAGGCGGGCGACGCCTACGGGATCGACCGCGTGCTGCTCGCGCACTCGATCGCCCTGAGCACCGGCGGGCTGCCGCTGCTCTACCTCGGCGACGAGGTCGGCCAGCTCAACGACCACGGCTACCTCGACGACCCGACGACGGCCGGCGACTCGCGCTGGGTGAACCGGCCCCGCCGCCCCGCGGAGCGCTACGACGAGCGCGAGGTCCCGGGGACGGCCGCGAGCGAGGTCTTCGGCGGGCTGCTGCACCTCATCGCCGTGCGCAAGGCCGTGCCGATGTTCGCGGGCACCGAGCTGAGCGTCTTCGACCCGGTCAACGACCACGTGCTCGGCTACCAGCGCCCCGGCGACGGGGAGTCGGTGCTCGTGCTCGCGAACGTGTCGGACGAGGTCCAGGAGGTCGCGGCCGAGCGGTTCGGCGGGTTCGCCGCGGAGGCGGTCGACCTGGTCACCGAGATCGCGGTCGACCTGCGCGAGGGCTTCCGTCTCGCGCCGCTGCAGTTCGTCTGGCTGAGGGTGACCCCGGCCTGATCGGACCGCGCGAGGCCCTCGGCGCGGGGGCCGTCGCCGGTACCCTGGGGCGGATGACTCCCGCTCCCCGCGCCCTCCTCGCCCGCCTCCGCACCGACGCGCGACTCGCGCGCAAGGTGGGCGGCGAGCTTCTCGCGGCCCGCCGGGCCCGCCACGCGGTGACCCGGCTGCTCGCGGAGCGCGGGCCGCTGCCCGAGGGCCGGTTCGAGATCGGCGTCTACTTCGCCGACGGCGACATCAACCTGTACCAGCTGCGGCAGTGGTACCGGCCGCTGGCCGAGCTGGCGGAGACGCACCCGGTCGTGCTGCTCAGCCGCAACGCCGGCGCCGCGGAGGTGCTGCTGCGCGAGAGCCCGGTCCCCGTCGCCTACGTCCGCTCCGTCGCCGACCTCGAGAGCACCATCGCGAGCCAGCCGCTGCGGATCGTGCTCTACGTCAACCAGAACGCCCGCAACTTCCAGATGATGCGCTACGGGCGCCGCTGGCACGTCTTCGTCAATCACGGCGAGAGCGACAAGATGTACATGACGACGAACCAGTTCAAGGCGTACGACTACAGCATGATCGCCGGGGACGCCGCCCTCGCCCGGCTGCGCCGCGTGCTCTGGGACTACGACTTCGACAGGCGCGCCCTCGCCATCGGCCGTCCTCAGGCGGACCACTTCGCCGGCGCCGTGCCGTTCACGCCCGACGAGCGTCGCGTGGTGCTCTACGCGCCGACCTGGGAGGGCGACCGCCCCGCCGCGGGCTACGGCTCGATCCGGAGCCACGGCACGGCCCTCGTGCGCGGGCTCCTGGCCGACCCGCGATTCCGGCTCGTCTACCGCCCACATCCCCGCAGCGGCGCGGTCGACTCCGACTACGCCGCGGCCGACCGGGCGATCGTCGCGATGATCGCCGCCGCCAACGCCGCCGATCCGCGAGCCGGTCACGTGCACGACACCGGTGCCGAGCTCGGCTGGCAGCTCGCCGCCGCCGACCTCGCGATCCTCGACGTGTCGGCGATGGTCTACGACCGGCTGGCCACGGGGCGCCCGCTGCTGGTCACCCGGCCCGTCAGCGCCGAGGCCGAGGTCGACGAGAGCGGCTACCTCGGCGACGCGGAGTGGCTGCACGCCGAGGACGCCTCCGCGATCATCGCGCGGATCGACAGCGCCGAGCACGATCCGGAGTCGGTCGAGCGGCTGGAGCGCTGGGTGCACCGCTACTTCGGCGACACGTCGCCCGGAGCGGCCACGCGGCGCTTCCACGAGGCGATCGAGCACCTGCTCACCGAGTGGGAGCGGCACGCCGCTCTGCACCGGGGCGACGGCGCGGTCGACGACCACGATCCGGAGGGCTGAGCGGGCGGGAGCACCGCTCGAACGGCCGCGTCAAGGGTGGGCCGGTCGCCGGGCGGCCTCCCGGCGCCCCGCTACGCTCGTCCCATGATGACCCCGCGCGCCTTCGCCCGCTCCCGCCGGGGCCGCTCGGCACCCGCCAAGCCCGCGGTCGAGCCGGACATCGCGGTCTCCGCCGACCCGGAGAAGCCGGTCTTCACGATCCGCTCCTTCCGCATCGGCCTGTTCGGCGGGCTCGGCGTGCTGGTGGCGCTCGTCCTGGGCGGCCTCGTCGTGCAGCTGGGCACGGTGCTGACCTACATCTTCGTGGCGCTGTTCTTCGCGCTCGGCCTCGATCCGCTGGTCTCCTGGCTCGAGAGCAAGCGCCTGCCGAGGCCGCTCGCGATCACAGCGGTATTCGCCGCGGTGGTGCTGATCTTCGCCGGCCTGCTGGTCTACATCATCCCGATCCTGGTCGAGCAGCTGACGATTTTCGTCACGAGCGCCCCGCAGATCGTCACCGACATCGCCTCGCAGCAGTGGGTGCTCGACCTCGAGCAGCAGCTGCGCGGCGTGATCGACATCGACGAGCTGATCGAGAGCGTCCAGAGCTTCATCGGCAACCCCAACAACCTGCTCTCGCTCGGCGGCGGACTGATCGCGGTCGGGACCGGGATCGCCAGCGGCGTGACCGGCGCCGTCATCGTGCTGATCCTGACGCTGTACTTCCTCGCGTCGCTGCGCTCGATGAAGGCCGTCGCCTACCGCTTCGCCCCCGCCTCGCACCGCGCGAAGGCGCACGAGGTCGGCGACGAGATCACCGGCGCCGTGGGCCGCTACGTGGTCGGCCAGGTCTCGCTCGCCGGCGTGAACGGCGTGCTCACGTTCATCCTGCTGCTCTCGATCGGCGCCCCGGTGCCGGCGCTGCTGGCCTGCGTCGCGTTCCTCGGCTCCCTGATCCCGCTGGTCGGCACTCTCTCGGGTGCCGTGATCATCTCGCTCGCCTGCCTCCTGGCCTCGCCGCTGACCGCGCTGGTCGCCGCGATCTACTACCTCGTCTACATGCAGGTCGAGGCGTACCTCCTCAGCCCCCGCATCATGAACAAGGCCGTCTCGGTCCCCGGTGCGGTCGTCGTGATCGCGGCGGTCGCGGGCGGCACCATCGCGGGCGTGCTCGGCGCCCTGGTCGCGATCCCGGTCGCGGCCTCGGTGATCATCGTCGTGCAGAAGGTCGTCTTCCCCCGTCAGGACGCCAAGTAGCGGACCGCACCGCGACGGCCGGTCCGCTCAGCGCCAGGGCGGCACCGCGCCGTCGACCGCGGCGCTGAAGCGGCGGACCGACTCCGGGACCGCGACGCCCTCCTCCGCCGGCACCGGCGCGAGCGTGCGGGTGACCAGGGGCACGACGCCCGCCCAGACCCCGGCCTCCGGCTCGTCGCCCGCTCCGTGCGCGCGCACCTTCAGGCTCGCCTCGGCCAGGGGGAGGCGCAGCACCAGCGTGGCCGCGATCTCGCGGGCGGTGCTCGCTCGCACCTCCTCGTCGCGCCCCGGCAGGAGGCGTGCCACCAGCAGATCGAGGGCCCGCGCCTTCTCCTCGCCCTCCAGCACCTCGGCCCGGCCGATCACCATCGCCGAGCGGTAGTTCATCGAGCTGTCGAAGGTGGAGCGGGCGACGACCAGTCCGTCGACCAGCGTGACGGAAGCGGTGAGGAGCGAGTGCCGCGCCGCCTCCCGCAGCAGTCCTCCGCCGCTCGACCCGTGCAGCAGGAGGGAGTCGCCGTCGCGGGCGAAGAGGATCGGCAGCACGATCGCGGCGCCGTCCCGCACGACGGCGACGTGGGCGACGAGCGCCTCGTCGAGCAGGGCGTGCAGCTCGGCGGGATCGGTGCGCTGGCGGTCGCGGAGACGGGAGACGCGGGTGCGGTCGGTGACGGGGAGGCTGTCCATGTCGGAATCGTCCCGCGCCGACTGGATCTGCCAGGATGCCACTGGGCCGCGATCGGAGTGGTCCAGAGCGGAGCGGTCGATGGCGTCGGGCGATCTGGAGATCCCGCTCCTCCTCGGGCCGTCGCCGCGCGGCTCGGTCCGCGCCGGGCTCGCCGAGGCGCTGCGCCAGGCGGTGCTGGACGGGCGCTACCGGGCGGGCGATCCGATCCCGTCGAGCCGCGTGCTCGCCGAGCGGCTCGGCGTCTCGCGGGGCTCCGTCGTCGCCGCGGTGGACCAGCTGGTGGGGGAGGGCTACCTCGTCGCCCACCCGCGCGCGGCGGTGACGGTCGCCTCCGACGGACTGCTGGCGCCGGCGCCGGAGGAGCCGCGGCCGGAGTCCGGGGAGACCGTCGTCCCGCCCGCCGCGGCGGACCTGCGGCCCGGCAGGCCGGACACCCGCGCCCTCGACACCCCGGAGTGGCGGGCCGCCTGGCGCCTGGCGCTCGCCTCGCCGCCCTCGGCGCCTCCTCGGGGTTCCGGGGACCCGGCCCTGCGGGAGCAGATCGCCGAGCAGCTGCGCCGGTCCCGCGGCGTCGACGTGCAGGTGTCGGACGTAGTGGTGACCAGCGGCACCGCGGGCGCCGTCGCGCTCCTGGCCCGCGCAGCCTCGGCCTCGCTCGGACGCGAGGTGCGCGTGGCCGTCGAGGACCCCGGCTACCCGGCCGTCCGGCGCCGCCTGCGCGCCGACGGGCACGAGGTCGTCGGCGTCCCGGTGCGCGGCGACGGCATCGACCTCGACGCTCTCGCGAGCTCCGGCGCGGACGTGGTCGTCGTCACTCCGTCGCACCAGTACCCGACCGGCGGCAGGCTCGCCCTCGCCGAGCGCCTGGAGCTGGTGCGCCGCGCGTCGGCCGGCCCCCTGCTCGTGGTGGAGGACGACTACGACAGCGAGTTCCGCTACGTCGGCGCCCCGCTGCCCGCGCTCGCCTCGCTCGACTCCGGCGGCGGAGTCGCCCATGTCGGGTCGTTCTCGAAGACCGTCTCGCCGTGGCTCCGCATCGCCTACCTGGCCGTTCCGCGGGCGTCCTGGCTCCGCGGGGCGCTGACCGGCCTCGACGACGAGAAGGACGCCTCCGCCTCGGGTCCGACGCAGGCGGCGCTCGCGCAGTTCATGGCGAGCGGGGCGTTCCGGAGGCATCTCACGCGCTCGAGACGGCGCTACGCCCACCGCCGCGAGCTGGTCCACGCCTTCGGGGAGTCGGTGCCGTGGGGGCGCGCGAGCGGACTCGACGGGGGTCTGCACGTCGTCCTCTCCCTGCCCGCGCCTCTGGACGCGCACGCCGTCGCGGCCGCGCTGCTCCGGGAGGGACTGCTCGTCGCCACTCTGCACGAGTACGCCCTGTCGGGACGGGCTGCGACCGAGGCGCTGGTCCTCGGCTACGGCCATGTCGGCGACCTCGAGCTCGCTGCGGCGCTGGACCTCGTCGACCGGACCGTCCGCGCGCTCGCCGCCGGGGCCGTCCGTGGTATCCCTGGAGGATGACCCGCGACTCCGCCCTGCACATCACCGACGATCCCGACGCCGACGCGCTGCTCAGCCGCGACCCGCTGGCCCTGCTGATCGGGATGCTCCTCGACCAGCAGGTCGCGATGGAGACGGCCTTCTCCGGGCCCCGCAAGATCGAGGAGCGCCTCGAGGCGGAGGGCGCCTCGTTCGACGCCGCGTCGATCGCGGGCTTCGACGAGGACGCGTTCTCGGAGCTCTGCCGGACTCCGCCCGCGATCCACCGCTACCCGGCGAGCATGGCGGGGCGCGTGCAGGTCCTCTGCCGCGCTCTGGTCGACGACTGGGACGGCGACGCCGCGGCCGTCTGGACGCGGGACGAGCCCGACGGCCGCACGGTCCTCGCGCGTCTGAAGGCGCTGCCCGGCTTCGGCGAGCAGAAGGCGCGGATCTTCCTCGCCCTGCTCGGCAAGCAGCGCGGATTCCCGGGGGAGGGCTGGCGCTCGGCCGCGGGCGCCTACGGAGAGGAGGGCGCCTTCCGCTCGGTCGCCGACATCGTCTCTCCGGAGTCGCTGACGAAGGTCCGCGCCACCAAGCAGGCCGCGAAGGCCGCCGCCAAGGCGGAGAAGTAGGGCCGGGGGCGGCGGCCGGATGGATCGAGCGCTCGACGACGGTCCCGGTCGCCGTCTCCGCAGTCGCAGGCCGAGCAGCCCGACCCGATGATCCCCGCCGCCACCGCCCGGCTGCGCTTCCGCGAGATGACCGCCGAGGACCTCCCCGACATGGCGGATCTGCTCGGCGACCCGGTCGTGATGCGGTACTACCCCGCGCCGAAGGACCGCGAGCAGGCAGCCGCCTGGATCGAGTGGAACCGGCGCAACTACCGCGAGCACGGCTTCGGGCTGTGGATCGTCGAGACCCTCGACGGCGAGTTCGTCGGCGACTGCGGGTTGACCTGGCAGCGCGTCGACGGCGGGATCGAGCTCGAGGTCGGCTACCACGTGCGGGCCGGGCTGCACGGCCGCGGCTACGCCACCGAGGCGGCTGCGGCCTGCCGCGACCTCGCGCTCGCCCACCGCCTCGCGGGACGACTCGTGGCGCTCGTGCACCCGGCCAACGCCGCCTCGAGGCGCGTCGCCGAGAAGACCGGCCTCCGTGTGATCGCCGAGGACCGCGACGGCGGCGGACTCCTCCGCACCGTGCTCGGGATGCCGCTCGTCGGGCCCGGGCGCCGGCCTCGGGAACGCTGACCGAACGCCTCCGACGGCTCCGGACCACCGCGCGCGGAGCAGGCCCTGGGCTGGAGCAGATCCTGAGCTAGATCCGGTCCTCCAGCGCCGCGATCAGCGCCGCGCGGTCCTCGCGGAGGATCGAGGCCCCGCCCCCCGGCACGGTCCGCACCTCGACGCCGCGGCCGGCGAGGACGCCGCCCAGCGAGCCGTGGCCCAGCGGGTCCTCCGGCATCACGGCGAGCGTCGCCACGGGGAACGTCTCGGGGGCCTCGGCCGCACCCCGTGCCGTCAGCCCGACGGCGGAGTCCTGCTCCCAGAGCGCGTGGGCCGACACGTCGAGCTCGATCTGCACGTCCGTCCAGATCGGGTGGCGGTGGCGGAGGGAGTCGGCGTCGCCCTTCTCGACGTGCGCGACCGAGCCGCCGCGGTGGAGCGCGCTCGTCAGTCCCCGGGCGTCCGAGAACGCGGGGTCGAGCAGGACGAGCCGGTCGGCGCCGTACTCGGGGGCGAGCCGGGCGGCGACGACGGCGCCGAGGCCGTGGCCGATGACGAGGTCGGGGGTCTGCAGCACCGAGGCGCGGACGTCCGACGCCCAGCGCTCCGGCGAGTACACGGGCGATGCCGGCGAGCCGCCGTGACCGGCGAGATCGGGGGCCACCACGCGGTAGCCGTGCTCGTGCAGCGTCGGGACCAGGGCGTACCAGATCCGGGAGTCGGAGCCGAGGCCGTGGAGGAGGAGCGCCGTCCGCTCGCCCGTTCCGCCGTAGTCGCGGACGAACAGCGCCAGCGGCTCGGCCGGCGCGGCGGCCAGCGCCTTCCGCTCGGCGCGGGTCGGCTCGAGCACGAGGGTGTTGCCGAACGCCTGCGGTGCCGGCCCGAACGCATCGCGCGCGCTGTGGATCACCTTGCGGCCGAGCATCGCGTTGCCGACGCCGCCCAGTGCCGCTCCGATCCCGAACGGCATCGCCCGGCCGACCAGGCCCGCGCCCTGCTGGGCGAGGAAGTGCTTGGCGAAGGACTTCTTCGCGCGGTCCGCCAGCTCGCCCACGAGGAAGGACGGCAGGCCCTTCGTGACCACGGAGCCCCAGTACTGGTTGAGGCCGCTGCCCCCGCCGACGGCCTGCCCGGCCACCTGGCGCACCATCTCGCTGCCGGAGGAGCCCATCATCAAAGTGAGCACGAGGGCCCGCGCGCGGTCCGGGTCCTCGAGCGGGATCCCGTGCACCTCCGTCACCGACTGCGCGAAGAGCGCGCTCGCCTCCAGGAACCCCGCCGCTCCCGCGCCGGAGAGGGCCACCGAGGCGGCCGTGCCGATGCCGGGGACGACGGCGGTCGCCCCGATCGCCGCGCCTCCCGCGGCCACGCTCGAGAGGTACTGCCGCTCGAGCGACGTGATGATCTGCTCCGGAGTCGCCCCGGGACGCCGGCGCCGCAGCAGGCGGATGTTCGCCAGCACGGCCGGGCGCTGCACCGCGAGGAGCCGGTCGAGCAGCTTCGCCAGCTGCGCGTTCTCGGAGCCGTCGGCCTGCTCCACCTCGCCGGCCCTCTCCACGGCGCGCTCGCGCTTGCGGTCCTTCTGGGCCATGTCGTGCACTCCTGCGTCCTCGGGCGCCGCGTGCGGGAGGGGTCAGTCGTCGGAGACGGTGCCCTGGACGGGCGGGCCCTCGGCCGGCGCCGTGCTGCTCCGCGGTGTCGGCGCGTAGTCCTCAGCGTAACGCGCGAGCACCTCCTCGATCGGCGCGTCCAGCACCAGGCGGCCCTTGTCCAGGTAGAGGCCGCGCGTGCAGAAGCGGCGGAGGTCGCGCTCGTTGTGCGAGACGAAGAAGAGGGTGCGGCCGGAGGCGAGCAGCTCCTCGATCCGCGCGTAGCACTTCTCGCGGAAGGCCCTGTCGCCGACCGCGAGCACCTCGTCCACCAGGATGATCGGCTCCTCGAGCCGCGACACGACGGAGAAGGCGATGCGCACCTTCATCCCGCTCGAGAGGTGCTTGTAGGGGGTGTCGAGGAAGTCGCCGATCTCGGCGAACTCGATGATCGAGTCGAAGCGCGCGTCGACCTCGCGCTTGGACATCCCGTGGAGACCCGCGGTCAGGTAGACGTTCTCGCGGACGCTCAGGTCGGCCACGAAGCCGCCGGTGATCTCGATGAGCGGAGCGACGCCCCCGCGCACCTCCACCGCGCCCTCGTCCGGCAGCACCACGCCGGCGACGAGCTTGAGCAGCGTCGACTTGCCCTGACCGTTCCGGCCGACGACACCGATGGCCTCGCCCGCCCGCACCTGCACGTCGAGCCCGCGGAGCGCCCAGAACTCGCCGGGCCGCGAGCGGCGGGAGCGGCCGGCGAAGAGGTCCTTGAAGGAGCGGCGGCCCCGCCGGTTGCGGCGGAAGCGGATCCCGAGGCCGCGGCACTCGATGACCACCGGGGCGTCGGCCATCACAGCTCCTTCAGCACCGCGCGCTCGGAGCGGCGGAAGACGACGAGGCCCAGCGCCAGCACGAGCACCGAGATGCCCGCGGAGGCGAGGATGAGCGGGACGTCGAGCTCGCTCTCGAAGAACGCGGAGCGGTAGAGGGCGAAGATCCCGCTGAGCGGGTTGAGCGCCGCGAGCGGCCGGATCTGCTGAGGCAGGTTGGCCGTGGAGTAGATGATCGGCGACGCGTAGAAGAGGAACCGGAGGACGAGCTTCACGGCCCGCTCCAGATCGCGGAAGAACACCACGAGGGGGGCCACCAGCAGACCCACGCCGAGCGTGAGCACCGCCTGCAGCAGGATCGCCACGGGGAACAGCAGCGCCGCCCAGGTCAGGTGCGCGCCGGCGATCACGGCGAAGAGCACCAGCACCGGCAGGCTCGCCACGAACTCGATGCCCTTCGAGAGCACGATCCGCCCGACCCAGATGGTCCGCGGGATCGACGTCGACCGCACCAGCTTCGCCTCGCGGAGGAACGCGCGGGTCGCGTCGGAGGTCGCCTGGTTGAACCACATCCACGGCAGCAGGCCTGCGAGCAGGAAGACGATGTACGGGTCCTCGCCGACGGTCCGCTGGAAGACGACGGTGAAGACGAAGAAGTAGATGCCCGACATGACGAGCGGGTCGAGAACCGACCAGACGTAGCCGAGCGCGCTCGTGGCGTACCGGACGGTGAGGTCGCGCCTGGTGAGCAGCCAGAGGGAGTGGCGGTAGCGCCAGGCCCGGGAGCGCCGGTGGCGCAGGGCCGTCTCGGTCGCGAGGGTGTCGGCCGTGCTCACTGCGCGACTCCTCCCGTCGGCTTCGCTCGAGCCGGGGGAGGAGCCGGGAGCGTCAGACGAAGAGGTTCGCGCGCTCGAGGTCCTCGGCGAAGTCCACCTCGACGGCGTAGAGGTCGGAGATGTCCATCGGCTCGACGAGCAGGCGGTCCTGCTCGATCGCCAACTCTATGCCACGCTCGAAGTAGTCCTGGGCGTCGACCCGGGCGAGCTGGCGCACCAGCGCGGCCTTGTCGGAGGCGGACACGTAGTTGATCCCGACCGCCTCGCCGAGGCCGCCGCGCACCGTCTTGGAGAGCTCCTGGATGAAGCCCTCGGCGCTCGTCGTGTACTTGACCTCCTCGTCCGACACCTTCGAGGTGTTGACGGTGACGAAGGAGACGTCCTTCGCGATCAGCGCGGCTGCCCGGTCGAGGATGCGCGGGTCGAAGACGACGTCGCCGTTCATCCACAGCACGCCGCCCTGCCCGCTCGCCTGCAGCGCGCGGAGGAGGCTCTTGGAGGTGTTGGTCTGGTCGTACTGCTCGTTGTAGACGAACGTCGCCGAGGGGAAGGCCTCGATGATGTGCTCGAGCTTGTAGCCGACGACGATGCTCACCGGGACCTTCGTGCCGAAGGCGTGGTGGATGTTGTCGAACTGCTGCTGCATGATCGTGCGCCCGTCGCTGAGCGGCGTGAGCGGCTTGGGGAGGGAGCGGCCGAGCCGGCTGCCCATCCCTGCGGCGAGGATGACGACGGTGGCAGGGCTGCTGCTCGTCGAACCTGTGTGCATCATCGTGTGTTCTCCTCGAATTAACCGCTGCGTCTCGATCTGGTCGACTCCTCGGGTAGAGACCTAGTGTACAGTTCACGCCCCCCGGGGCCAGGGTGGTTGACCTCTCGCCGTGTCGCCGGGTGTCGGCGCTGGCGCCGGGGGCCCGCGGGCGAGTTGGTACCGTAGCCGGATGACGTCCGTGACGAACGCCGAGCCCGCTGAGGGTGCCGCGGATCCGGACGGCGCCTCGCCCGTCGTCTTCGAGCTGCACCAGCTGACCCGGACCTTCGGGAGGACGGTGGCGGTCGACCGCATCGACCTGGCCGTCCGCGCGGGGACCTTTTACGGGATCATCGGCCCGAACGGCGCGGGCAAGACCACCACGCTCTCGATGATGACGGGCCTTCTTCGACCCGACACCGGCCGCGTCCTCGTGCACGGCGTCGACGTCTGGAAGGACCCGTCGGCCGCGAAGCCGCTGATCGGGGTCCTGCCCGACCGCCTCCGGCTGTTCGACCGGCTCACCGGCGCCCAGTTCCTCGCCTACTCCGCCGCGCTGCGCGGCATCGACCTCGCCACGGCGAAGCAGCGCACGGTCGAGCTGGCCGAGGCGCTCGGCCTCTCCGACGCGCTGGAGCGCCTGATCTCGGACTACTCCGCGGGGATGGCGAAGAAGGTCGCCCTCGCGGCGGCGATGATCCACGCCCCGCGCGTGCTGGTCCTCGACGAGCCGTTCGAGTCGGTGGACCCGGTCTCCTCGGCCGCCGTGATCACCGTGCTGCGCCGCTTCGTCGAGGGCGGCGGCACCGTCGTCCTCTCCAGCCACGGGCTCGACTTCATCGAGCGCGTCTGCGACGACGTGGCCGTGATCGTCGGCGGGCGCGTGCTCGCCTCCGGGACGGTCGCGGAGGTCGCCGGCACCGCGACGCTGGAGGAGCGCTTCCTCGAGCTCGCGGGCGGCAAGCAGATCGCCGAGGGGCTGCAGTGGCTGCACGACTTCTCCGGCTGAGGGTCGACGTCCTCCTGGGCGCGTTCCGCTCCGGGCCCGCGCGCTCGGCCGGCGCCGTCCTGGGCGTGCTCGTGGTCGTCGCGGTGACGGCCCTGCTGATCGCGGCGATCGGCGCTCTGCGCTCCTCGGACGCGGCGGCGGGCGCTCTCGTGACCGCCGGCGGCCTCGTCTCCGTCGGCTTCCTGGTGCTGCCCTTCCTGCTCGGCCCGCTCGACCCGATGGATCCGCGCGCGTTCCGCCTCTTCGGCCTTCCGCCGCTCCGCCTCGCCGGGGCGCTCGCCCTGGCCGGCCTCGTCTCGGTCCCCACGCTCGCCCTGCTGGTGGTCGGGCTCGCGAGCGCGCCGCTCGTCCCGGGCGCAGGCGCCTTCGCCGTGGTCGGCCCGCTCCTCGCGGTGGCGACGGCCTCGCTGTTCGCGCGGATCGGCCTCGCCGCCTCCGCCGCCCTCGTCCCCTCCCGGACCGCCCGCGAGCTGCTGGCCGTCCTCGGCCTGGTGCTGATGCTCGGCGGTCCCGCAGCCCTCGGCGCCGCCGCGCTGGTCGACACGGGGGACACCCCGGTGCTCGAGCGCTGGGGCGCGGCGATGGGGGCCACTCCGTTCGGCGCGGCGTGGATGATCGCCCCGGCCGCCCGGACCGGCGACGCGCTCGGGCCGCTCCTGCTGGCCCTGGCGACGCTCGTCGCGGCGGGCGCGCTCTGGTGGCTCGTCGTCCGCCTGCTGACCGGGCGCCCCGAGCGCACGCACCGGCCGCCGCGCGGCCTCCGGCTGGGCTGGTTCGACGTCCTCGGCTCGACCCGGACCGGCGCGATCGCGGCGCGCAGCATCACCTACTGGCTCCGGGATCCGCGCTACCAGGCGTCGCTCGTCGCCGTGCCGGTGCTGCCGGTCGCGGCCCTGCTGCTGCTCGCGGTCGTCGGCGTCCCCTTCCCGCTGCTCTCGCTGCTCCCGGTCCCGCTGATCGCGCTGTTCCTCGGCTGGTTCCTCCACAACGACGTCGCCTACGACGGATCGGCGTTCTGGCTCCACGTGGCCGCGGGCGTCCGCGGCTGGTCGGACCGGCTCGGCCGCGCCTTCCCGACCCTCCTGCTCGGCGTGCCGGTCGTCGTGCTCGGCTCGCTGATCAGCAGCGCGACCTCGGGTCTCCCCGGTGCGCTGCCCGTCGTGCTCGCGGTGAACACCTGCCTCCTGCTCGTCCCCGCCGGCGTCGCCAGCGCCGTCTCGGCACGGCTCGCCTATCCGGCTCCGCGCCCGGGCGACAGCGCGTTCACGCAGCCCCAGGCCCCCGGAGCCAGTGGCGCCGGTCCGCAGTCCCTCGCGTTCGGCCTGGGGCTGCTCCTCTCGGCTCCGGCCGTGGTGCTCGGCGTCCGGGCCCTGTTCGTCGACCCGGAGGCGGCGGGCGACGCCGTGCTCGTCGGCTTCGGCAGCGCCGTGGTCGTCTTCGCCCTCGGCGTGCTCCTCGGCGGCCGGCTGTTCGAGCGCCGCGCGACCGAGCTGGTCGCGTTCACCAGCCGCTACTAGCGCCGCCCGATCCGGAGCGCACGGCCGCGGGCCCGGGCTCCGCGCGTAGGATCGTCGGCATGATTCCGCGCGTCCAGAACAGCAGCACCGACCCCCTCGAGGGAGGCGGAGGAACCGCCACGCTCGACCGCGAGCTCGAGGAGCTCCTCAACCAGGAGTCCATCGAGCCGGGCGACCACGAGCGCTTCTCCCACTACGTGCCGAAGGACAAGATCCTCGAGAGCGCCATCACCGGCAAGCCGGTCCGCGCGCTCTGCGGCAAGAAGTGGCTCCCGGGCCGCGACCCGGAGAAGTTCCCGGTGTGCCCGGCCTGCAAGGAGATCTACGCGAAGATGAAGTGAGCTCCTGCCCCGCTCACTCGTAGCGGGTCGGGAGGACGGGCTCGCCGCGGCCGAGCCGGAGCGCGTCGATCGGCAGCTCGAGGACCGCGTTCGCGTGGTGCGCGCGGGCTGCCGCCACTCCCTCGATGCCGAGGTGCTCGGGACGGATCGTCCCGTCCTCGATCAGGGGGACGAGCAGCGCCCGCTCGCCCTCGCCGACGGCGCCCTCGGGGCCGGCGCCCACGTGCACGACCTCGGCCTCGGCGATCCCGTCGTCGGAGAGCAGACGGCCGGCGGCCTTCCGTCCGCCGATCGACGCCTTCGAGACCGACTTCTTCGCCACCGCGACCCACTCGCCCGCGTCGTCCTCGTGCGCGACCAGCTTGTAGACCATGCCCGCCGTCGGGTGGCCCGAGCCCGTCGCCACCGAGGTGCCGACGCCGTAGGAGTCGACCGGTGAGGCCGCGAGCGCGGCGATCCCGTACTCGTCGAGGTCGTTGGTGACGGTGATGCGCGTGCCGGTCGCGCCGAGCGCGTCCAGCTGCTGCCGGACGGCGGCCACCTGCTGGGGGAGGTCGCCGGAGTCGATGCGCACAGCGCCGAGGCCGGTGCCGGCGACGCGGACCGCCAGGTCGACGGCGGCTGTCACGTCGTAGGTGTCCACCAGGAGGGTCGTGCCGGGGCCGAGCGCGGCGACCTGCGCGCGGAACGCCTCCTCCTCCGAGTCGTGGAGGAGGGTGAAGGAGTGCGCGGAGGTGCCCATCGTGGGCACGCCGAAGCTGCGGCCCGCCTCCAGGTTCGAGGAGGCGCCGAATCCGGCGATGTAGGCGGCGCGAGCCGCGGCGACGGCGGACCGCTCGCCGGCGCGGCGCGAGCCCATCTCGGCGAGCGGTCGCCCGTCGGCGGCCGAGACCATCCGCGCGGCGGCGCTCGCCACGGCGCTGTCGTGGTTGAGGACGCTGAGCACCAGGGTCTCCAGCAGCACGCCGTCGGCGAAGGGCGCCTCGACGATGAGCACGGGGGAGCCCGGGAGGTAGACCTCGCCCTCGCGGTAGCCCCAGACGTCGCCCCGGAAGCGGTAGTCGGCGAGCCAGTCCAGCGTGCGGGAGTCGACGACGCGGTTCTCGCGGAGCCAGGACAGCTCGTCGTCGCCGAAGCGGAAGCGCGAGATCAGCTCGAGGAGCCGGCCGGTGCCCGCGAGCACGCCGTAGCGGCGTCCGGGCGGGAGGCTCCGGGCGAACACCTCGAACATGCAACGGCGGTCGGCGGTGCCGCTGCCGAGGGCGCCCTCGACCATCGTGAGCTCGTACCGGTCGGTGAGGAAGGCCGTGGAGTCCATCCGCTCAGTGTTCCACGGCCGCCGCCGCGCGGCCCAGGCGCGGGTGCCGGGGCTTGCGCACGCCGCCGGGCCCGGGAGCGGCGTGCGGCCGGGACCGGGCCGCAGGGCGCGGGTAGGCTGTTCCTCCGTGACGGACGCACCGCTGGGCATCTTCGACTCCGGAGTCGGCGGGCTCACCGTCGCCCGCTCCGTGATCGATCAGCTGCAGAACGAGTCGATCGTCTACCTCGGCGACACCGCGCACTCGCCCTACGGCCCCAAGCCGCTCGCCGACGTCCGCGCCTACGCCCTCGACACCCTCGACACCCTGGTCGACCAGGGCGCCAAGCTGCTCGTCATCGCCTGCAACACCGCCTCGGCCGCGATGATGCGCGACGCCCGCGAGCGCTACACGCTCGGCCGCGGCATCCCGGTGATCGAGGTCATCCAGCCCGCCGTCCGCAGCGCTGTCCGCGACACCCGCAACCGCCGCGTCGGGGTGATCGGCACGGTCGGGACGATCCGCTCCCGCGCCTACGACGACGCCTTCGTCGCCGCGCCGGACCTGCAGCTGTTCACCGCCGCCTGCCCGCGCTTCGTCGAGTTCGTCGAGGCGGGCGTCACCTGGAGCGACGAGCTGCTCGCGGTGGCGGAGGAGTACCTCGCGCCGCTCAAGGCCGCGGGGGTCGACACGCTCGTCCTCGGCTGCACCCACTACCCGCTGCTGCGCGGTGCCATCGCGTACGTGATGGGGCCGGACGTCCGCCTCGTCTCGAGCGCCGAGGAGACCGCGCTCGACGTCTACCGGACCCTCGTGGCGCACGGCCTGCAGCGCACCTCCGCCGCCCCTCCGACCTACCGGTGGGAGGAGACGGGCTCGAGCGACTTTGTCCGCCTCGCCCGCCGCTTCCTCGGTCCGGAGGTCTCGAGCGTCGACCTCGTCGAGACCGGCACCATCAACCTGCGCGAGCTCGACCGGGCCGCGCTCCCGCACGATCGAGGGAGACCCGAGTGACCGACAGCACCGCATCGAAGGCCGCGCGCAAGGACGGGCGGGCGCCCGACGAGCTGCGCACCGTGACGATCGAGCGCGGCTGGAGCACCCAGGCGGAGGGCTCCGCGCTCGTCTCGTTCGGGAACACCAGGGTGCTCTGCACCGCCTCCTTCACGAACGGCGTGCCGCGCTGGCTGCAGGGCAAGGGCAAGGGCTGGGTCACCGCCGAGTACGCGATGCTGCCCCGCTCCACCAACTCCCGCATGGACCGCGAGTCGGTCAAGGGGAAGGTCGGCGGGCGCACGCACGAGATCTCGCGGCTGATCGGCCGGAGCCTCCGCGCGGTGGTCGACACGAAGGCGCTCGGCGAGAACACCCTCGTGATCGACTGCGACGTCCTCCAGGCCGACGGCGGCACCCGCACCGCGGCGATCACCGGCGCCTACGTGGCGATGGCCGACGCGATCGAGTGGGCGCGCGGCAAGAAGTACGTGGGGCAGAAGGCGCAGCCGCTGATCGACAGCCTCTCGGCCGTGTCCGTCGGCATCATCGACGGCGTGCCGATGCTCGACCTGGCCTACGTCGAGGACGTGCGCGCCGAGACTGACATGAACGTCGTCGTCACCGGACGAGGCCTGTTCGTCGAGGTGCAGGGAACCGCCGAGGGGGCCCCGTTCGACCGCCGCGAGCTCGACGCCCTGCTCGACCTCGCGGTCGCCGGTGCCTCCGACCTCGCCCGCATCCAGGCCGAAGCGCTCGCCGCGGAGCCCGGCGCGTGAGCCTGGATCTCGTCCTCGCCACGCACAACGCGGGCAAGGTGGAGGAGTTCCGCGCCATGCTGGCCGGCGCGCTCCCCGGAGTCGGCGTCCGCGCCTACGATGGACCCGAGCCCGTCGAGGACGGCGTGAGCTTCGCCGAGAACGCGCTGATCAAGGCGCGCGCGGCGGCGGCGCACACCGGCCTCGTGGCGCTCGCGGACGACTCCGGGATCTGCGTCGACGTCCTCGGCGGCGCGCCGGGCATCTTCTCGGCCCGCTGGTCGGGACGCGCGCACGACGCGACGGCCAACCTCGAGCTCCTCCTGGCCCAGCTGCACGACGTGAAGGCGGAGCACCGCGGTGCGCACTTCAGCTGCACCATCGCCCTCGTGGTGCCGGACTCCGTGCTCCCCGGCGGTCAGGAGACGGCGGTCGAGGGCCGCTGGGACGGCGCGATCGCGACGGCCCCGCGCGGTGCGAACGGCCACGGCTACGACCCGGTGTTCGTCCCCGAGGCCGGGGCGCTCACGGCGGCCGAGCTCGCTCCCGAGCAGAAGAACGCCCGGAGCCACCGCGCCCGCGCCTTCACCGCGCTGCGCGCCGAGCTCGCCGCCCTGTCCGCCCGGCTCTGACCCCGGCGGGTTCCCACCGCGGGATGTCACTCCGGTGCACGCCTGTCGGCGTGCCGCGTGCCGGAGTGGCGTCTCGCGGAGGCGGAGGTCAGGACTTCGGGTGCTTGTCGTCCAGGATGTCGGCGTCGAGCACGTAGGCGGCCGACTCGGTCGAGTCGGTCTCGGGGTCGGCGGCGAGCTTCGCCTTGCGCTGCTGCTGGAAGAAGTGGAACAGCGTCGGCACCAGCGCGAGCACGACCGCGCCGATCAGGATCACGTCGATGTAGTGCGAGACGAAGTCGGCGACCGGCGGGATGAAGGCGAGCAGCCACCCGATCAGGGTGACCCCGCTGCCCCAGATCAGGGCGCCGATGAGGTTGTAGAGGCTGTACTTGCGGTAGTTCATGTGGGCCACGCCGGCCGCGATCGGCGCGAAGGTGCGGACGATCGGCACGAAGCGCGCGAGGATCACGGCGAGGCCGCCGAAGCGCTCGAAGAACGCGTTGGTCCGCTTCACGTTCTCGATGCTGAAGAAGCCGGACTCCTTGCGCTCGAAGATGCGCGGGCCGGCCTTGTGCCCGATCAGGTAGCCGACCTCGCCGCCGACGAAGGCCGAGAACCCGACGGCCAGGCAGATGACCCAGATCGGGACGCCGAGGCCGCCGTTCGACGCGTTCTCGTGCGCCAGCAGGCCCGTGATGATCAGCAGCGTGTCGCCCGGGAAGAGGAAGCCGATCAGCAGTCCGGTCTCGGCGAACACGATGAGGCAGACCACGAGCACACCCCAGGGGCCGAACGAGGTCAGGATCGTCTCCGGATCGAGCCAGGGGACGAGGGCGGCGTGATTCAACGGATCTCCAGTCGACGGGGGCCGGTGGCCGTTCGGCGGTCACGCGAGCGCGCTCAGCGTACCGGCCGATCCCGTGCGGAAGGAGGGACTCGAACCCTCACGCCTCTCGGCACAGGAACCTAAATCCTGCGTGTCTGCCATTCCACCACTCCCGCGTGCGGGCTCCAGTGTAGGAGGAGGGCCCCGCGCCTCAGCCGCGGGAGGCCGCCCGGGGGAGGTACCGCGGGATCCAGCGGGCGAGCGCCCCCGCTCCGCCCAGACCGAGCACCCCCATCACGACGGCGGCGAAGGGGAGGGAGACCAGGGCGGTGAGCGCCGACACGACGATCGGGGCGGCGGCGTTGCCCGCGTCGCCGGTGAAGCGGAACGCGCCGAGGAACGGGGCCGGATCGGCGGGGGGCGCGAGATCGGCGCCGATGGTCATCAGGATCCCGGAGCCGATGCCGTTCGCGGCCGCGAGCACGCAGGCCACGGCGACGAACCAGGGCACCGGATCGAGGGCGAGCACCGAGGCGGCGAGGGCGAGGTGGCCGAGCCCGAGGCCGATCATCGAGGGGATCGCGGTGGCGCCCCGGCCGAAGCGGTCCATCAGCTGGCCGCCGGCGTAGAAGAGGGCGAAGTCGAGCGCGCCGGCGATGCCGATGATGATCGCGGTGTCGGTCTCGGCGAGCCCGATGCTCACCGCCCAGAGGGGGAGGATCAGCGTCCGGCTCGCCCGCAGCGCCCCGATCACGGCGGCGCCGGTCCCCATCCGAGCGAGGACCCCGCGGTGCTCGCGCAGCGTCCCGAGCAGCGACTGCGGCGACTCCGGGACGGTCGCCGACGCCTCCGCGGCGACCACGTCCTCCGGAGCGGCGCGGTCGGCCGCGGCCTGCGCCCGCCGCAGCACCGTCGCGGGGTCGGGCACGAGCAGCAGGACCACGACCGCCGCCACGCAGCAGACGATGTGCACCCAGAAGACGGACTCGACGGAGCCGGTGAGGTGCACCACCCCGGCCGCCAGGAACGGGCCGATCAGCCAGCCGGCGCGGAACGCCCCGGCGAGGGCGCTGAGCGCGCGGGCGCGGTGCGTGATCGGGACGAACGACGTCATGAACGCGTGCCGCGCCAGCGCGAAGACCGCGGTCGCGAGGCCGATCACGAAGACGCCGATCGTCAGCCCGACCCACGACGTCGAGAGCAGGCACACCACGAGCCCGAGGATCGACGCGGCCGAGGCTCCGAGCATCGCGCCGCGCTCGCCGATCCGGGAGACGATCCAGCCGCTGGGGATGTCGCCCGCTAGCTCGCCGATCATGATCATCCCCGCCACGAGGCCCGCCAGGGCCAGCGTCGCGCCGAGGTCGCCGGCCGCGGCCGGCAGGAGGGGGATGATCGCCCCCTCGCCGATGGAGAAGAGGAGGGTGGGGAGGAAGGTCGACAGCAGCAGCGGCCCGACGGGGAAGGGGCGCGGAGCGGTGCTGGTCACCGTCCCCAGGGTACGCCCGGGCCGGAGGGCGGCCCCCGCCCCCCGGTAGTCTGGACGCACCATGCTGGACAACGACTTCACCGAGCAGATCACTGCTCTCCGCTCCACCTTCGCCGACATCCGCGCCGTCATCGACGTGGAAGGTCTCCGCTCGAAGATCGCCGAGCTCAGCGAGCAGGCCGGCGCCCCCGACCTGTGGGACGACACGGCCAACGCGCAGAAGGTGACCAGCGCCCTCAGCCACCGCCAGTCCGAGCTCGCGCGGATCACCGCGATCGACCGGCGCCTGGACGACCTCGAGGTGCTCGTCGAGATGGCGAACGAGGCCGAGGACGCCGAGTCCGAGCAGGAGGCGATCGCCGAGCTCTCCTCCCTCCAGAAGGTCATGGGCGAGCTCGAGGTGCAGACCCTGCTCGACGGCGAGTACGACGACCGCCCCGCCGTGGTCACCATCCGCGCGGGCGCGGGCGGCGTCGACGCCTCCGACTTCGCCGAGATGCTCATGCGGATGTACCTCCGCTGGGCCGAGAAGCACAAGTACGCGGCGACCGTCATGGACGCCAGCTACGCGGAGGAGGCGGGCATCAAGTCGGCCACCTTCCAGATCGACGCCCCCTACGCCTTCGGCACGCTCTCGGTCGAGGCCGGCACCCACCGCCTCGTGCGGATGAGCCCCTTCGGCGCCGCGGGCAAGCGCCAGACCTCCTTCGCCGCGGTCGAGGTCATCCCGCTGATGGAGGAGGCCGGGGCGATCGAGATCCCGGACAACGACATCCGCGTCGACGTCTTCCGCTCCTCCGGCCCCGGCGGCCAGTCGGTGAACACCACCGACTCCGCGGTGCGCCTCACCCACCTGCCCACCGGCACCGTCGTGTCGATGCAGAACGAGAAGAGCCAGATCCAGAACCGCGCAGCGGCGATGCGCGTGCTCCAGTCGCGGCTCCTGCTGCTGCAGAAGGAGCAGGAGGCGGCCACCAAGAAGGAGCTCGCCGGCACCATCACCGCGAGCTGGGGCGACCAGATGCGCAGCTACGTCCTCGCTCCGTACCAGATGGTGAAGGACCTGCGCACCGACCACGAGGTCGGCAACCCCTCGCACGTGTTCGACGGCGATCTGGACGGCTTCATCGCCGCCGGGATCCGCTGGCGGAAGTCCTCCTAGCGCGGCTCGGGCGCGTCCCCACCGACGCGCCGCGCGCCCCCTCGGCGGACTCTTCGGGATCGTCGCTTACCCTCGTACCGACATGATTCGCTTCGACAACGTCTCCAAGCAGTATCGGGGCGGCACGAGACCCGCCCTCAACGCCATCGATCTCGAGATCCTCCGGGGCGAGTTCGTCTTCCTCGTCGGCGCCTCCGGCTCCGGCAAGTCGAGCTGCCTCCGCCTGATCCTCAAGGAGGAGCGTCCCTCCTCCGGGTCGATCCACGTGCTCGGGCAGAACCTCGGCAAGATCTCGAGCCGCAAGGTCCCGTACTTCCGCCGCAACATGGGCGTCGTGTTCCAGGACTTCCGGCTGCTGCCGAACAAGTCGGTCTTCGACAACGTCGCGTTCAGCCTCCAGGTGATCGGCAAGTCGAAGGGCTACATCCAGGAGGCCGTCCCGGACACGCTCAAGATGGTGGGCCTCGCGGGCAAGGCGTCGCGCCTGCCCCACGAGCTCTCCGGCGGCGAGCAGCAGCGCGTGGCGATCGCCCGCGCCGTCGTCAACAAGCCGGCCGTCCTGCTGGCCGACGAGCCCACGGGCAACCTCGACCCGACCACGAGCGCCGGCATCATGGCGCTGCTCGAGCGGATCAACGCGGGCGGCACGACCGTGATCATGGCGACCCACGAGGCCGGCATCGTCGACCAGATGAAGCGCCGCGTCATCGAGCTCTCGGCCGGCAGCATCGTCCGCGACGAGAGCCAGGGCGGCTACGGCCAGACCGAGAGCATCACCGTCGTCCACGACGGCGTCGTGGTCGTGGCGGCCGACGACCACGCGGTCGCCGAGCAGCCCGCGCCCCCGGCGATCATCGACAGCGAGCTCGCGCCCGCCGAGGTCCCCGAGATCGACCTGCGCCAGGAGGCCCCGGCCCCGCCGCCCGAGCCGGCCCGCCTCTCGCAGACCGCCGCCCAGCCCCGCGTCCCCGAGGGCCGCCGCTCCGCTGCCGTCGAGCCGGAGCGCGAGCCGGAGCCGGCCGCCGAGCCCGCCGCCGCCCCGCGCGTCGTCGAGCTGCAGAGCCAGACCGGTCCGATCTTCCTCCCCGCCGACACCGGCGCCCTGCCCGAGGAGTCGCTCGCCGCGCGCCTCGGCCTCCGCGCCCACGCGGGCGAGGGCGACGAGACCGGCGACGACCAGCAGAACGTAGGACCCGTCAAGTGAGATTCGCACTGATCTGGTCGGAGGTCGCCAGCGGCCTCCAGCGCAACGTCTCCATGGTCGTCTCGGTGATCCTGGTGACCTTCATCTCCCTCACCTTCGTCGGCACGGCGATCCTGCTCCAGATGCAGATCGGCCAGATGAAGAACTTCTGGTACGACAAGGCGCAGGTCGCGGTGTACATGTGCACCGCCACCTCCGGCGGCTCGAACTGCAGCGGCTCCGACGCCACCGCCGAGCAGATCGACGCGGTGCAGGGCCAGCTCGAGGGCGCCACGCTCGCGCCGTACATCGACCGCTCCTACTTCGAGGACCACGACCAGGCCTACGCGAACTTCCAGGAGCAGTTCGCGGGCAACCCGGTCGCCGAGTACGTCACTCCCGACCTGCTCAACCAGACCTTCTGGATCAATCTGAAGGACCCGACCCAGTCGGACGTCATCGTGGAGAGCCTGTCGAGCGTCTCGGGAGTCGAGAGCGTCACCGACCAGCGGCAGTACCTCGACCAGATCTTCTCGATCCTCAACGCGGCGAGCTACACGGCGATCGGCATCGCCGTCCTGATGCTCGTCGCGGCCGTGCTGCTCATCGCCACCACGATCCGCCTCTCGGCGTTCTCGCGGAGACGGGAGCTGGGCATCATGCGGCTCGTGGGGGCCTCGAACAGGTTCATCCAGACCCCGTTCATCCTCGAGGGGGTCTTCGCCGCGCTGGTCGGCTCGATCCTCGCGGGAGTCGCGGTGGTCGCCATCGTGCAGGTCTTCGTGCAGGGGTTCCTGGCGTACCGGATCCCGCTGACCTCCTTCGTGGGACTCGACGACGCTCTGATCGTCGTGCCGATCCTGATCGTGGTCGGCATCGTCCTGGCCGCCGTCTCGGCGAACGTCGCGATCGCGCGGTACCTGCGGGTCTGATCCCGGACCGGACGTATACTGGTGGGCTGTCCCGTTCGGGGCGGCCCACCGGTGCATCGCCCCGACGATGCCCGCCCCCTTCATCCGCTCGCGACCCGAGGAGCAGCCGTGCCCAGAGAACAGGGACAGAAGGTCGTCGCGACCAACCGCAAGGCGCGCCACGACTACCTCATCGAGGACACCTACGAGGCGGGCCTCGTGCTCACCGGCACCGAGGTGAAGTCCCTCCGGGCCGGCCGAGCCTCGCTGGTCGACGGCTACGCCTTCGTCGACGGGGGAGAGGCGTGGCTCGACGCCGTCCACATCAACGAGTGGGCGCAGGGCACCTGGACGAACCACCCGCCGCGCCGCAAGCGCAAGCTGCTGCTGCACAAGGCGCAGATCCTCAAGATCCACAACAAGGTGAAGGAGGGCGGGTACACGCTGATCCCGCTCTCGCTGTACTTCAGCGACGGCAAGGCCAAGGTCGAGCTGGCCGTGGCCAAGGGCAAGAAGGACTACGACAAGCGCCAGGTCCTCCGCGAGCGCCAGGACCGCCGCGAGGCGGACCGCGCGATGTCGACCCGCCGCCGCCTCGGCGAGTAGGCCCCGGCGGGCGATGTCCGACGGGTGCCGCGCAAGCCTCTTCTTCGCGCGCCGTGCTTTGGGAGACTGGGGCGCGTGACCTCCCCTGAGAACAGCGCCCCCGCCGCCCTGAGCGCGGCCGACGAGAAGACGCGGTGGCGCGCTTTCGCGGTGAGCGTCGGAGTCGCGGCCATCACGATCCTCGACCTCTCGAAGGTCAACGTCGGCCTGCCGTCGATCGAGCGCTCGCTCGGAGCGGACGCGAGCCAGCTGCAGCTGATCGTCGCGGGCTACGCGCTCGCCTTCGGACTGGCGCTCGTGCCGGCCGGTCGGCTGGGCGACATCCGCTCGCGCCGCCTGCTGTTCCTCATCGGGCTGACCGCGTTCACGGTGACGAGCCTGCTCTGCGCGCTCGCGCCGTCGATCGAGCTGCTCGTCGTCGCGCGCTTCCTGCAGGGCGTCGCCGCGGGCATCCAGATGCCCCAGGTCCTCGGGCTGGTGCAGCAGATGTTCACCGGCGCCGAGCGGGCCCGGGCCTTCGGGGTCTTCGGCGCGACCATCGGCCTGTCGACCGCCTTCGGCCCGACCCTCGGCGGCCTCCTGATCGCGATCGGCGGCGAGCAGGACGGCTGGCGCCTGCTGTTCTGGATGAACATCCCGCTGGGCGTCGCCGCGCTGGTCTTCGCCTGGAAGCTCATCCCGAAGAAGCGCTCGCGGCCCGAGGGAGACCGGTCCCTCGACCCGGTCGGCCTGCTCCTGCTAGCGGTCGCGATCTTCGCGTTCATGCTGCCGTTCCTGCTGACCACGGGCTCCTCCTCGGACTCGCCCTACCGCTGGTTCTGGCTGGTCCTCGCCGCGGCCGCCGCCGCCGTCTTCGTGCGCTGGGAGGCGCACTACGCCGCGTCGGGGCGGACGCCCGTCATCGACTTCCGCATCTTCCGGACCAGCTCCTACCGCAACGGCATCCTGGTCGCGACCTCCTACTTCGCCGCGATCCCGGCGACCTTCCTCCTCACCACGCTCTTCCTCCAGCAGGGGCTCGGCCTCGAGCCGGTGTTCGCCGGCATGGTGAGCATCCCGTTCGCGCTGACCTCGGCGGTGACAGCCTGGTACGGCGGCAAGCTCGTGCAGCGCTACGGCCGCGCACTGGTGGTGCTCGGCATCGTGCTCGTGGTCATCGGCTTCACGCTCGTGCTGCTCGCCGCCGAGCTCCTCCCGGCCGAGACCGCGGCCTACGGCATGGGTGCCGCGATGCTCGTCGCCGGGGCCGGCGGCGGCTTCGTCGTGTCGCCGAACCAGACGCTCACCCTCGCCGAGATCCCGCCGGCGCAGGGCGGCGTGGCGGGCTCCGTGGGCCAGCTCGGCCAGCGCGTGGGCACCGCGGTCGGCACCGCCTGCGCCTCCGCCGTCTTCTTCGCGACGCTGGCGAGCGAGCAGGGGATGGCGGAGGGGCTGGACCGCTACCACGACGCCTTCCGCAACGGCTACTTCGTCACCCTCGGGCTGATCGCGCTCGCGCTCGTGCTGGGTCTGCTCGATCTGCGCCGCCGCCGGGTGACCGCCCGCGGAGCTGAGGTAGACTAGGACTCGTAACTCCACAGTGTGCGACGAACGACCCACTCCAGCGGCCTCCGGGCCGTCGAGTGCTCGCGGGGATGATCGGTTTCGACATTGCCTGCGAAACTGCGAGAAGCGGGTCGAGGATCCAGGGTCATCTCGTCAACGATCCCTGGAAAACACAGGTGCCGAACAGAAGCGCACCGACTTCGCTCTCGCTGCCTAAGCCAGAGTAGATAGTCCGTCAGCCCGTGGGTGCGTCCTCGCCCCGGATCCTGGCGTCATCTAGAGGACTTGCTGCGTCGTTACGCCTGAGGGCGACGCGGGACTTGCACTCGGGCTGGGCCCGTCGACCGATGCGCCGATGGTAACGGTCGGGGCCGAGCAGAACGCTCTCATCGGCTACACCCGTAGAAGGCGCAGAATCACAGCGATGGACGGGGGTTCGATTCCCCCCATCTCCACCACCGGTCGTCGTCGCACACTGGGAGCTACGCTCCGCCGCCCTCACGACGGTCGCACGTCGAGCTGTCTGATCCGCCCGTAGAGGGTGAGCATCGCCAGCCGGTCGTCGTCGTCGTGCGCCGGGCCGGCGAGAGCCTGCGGCGGGGCCCAGTCCCGGTAGAGCACGCCCGGCGCCAGCACGGCGACGGCTGTGCCGGCCGGGTAGTGGGCGCTGCGGTCCACCGGCAGCTCGGCGAACGCGTCGGGCAGGAGCCGGTGCAGCACGTCCAGCAGAGGACGGAGCCGTGCTGCTCGCGCCTCGTGCACGGAGAGGGTCACGGCGTTCATCGCGGCGAGCGCGGCCACCAGGTGCTCGGCGGCGTCGTCGTCGTCGCACCGCTCGGTGACCAGCAGCGAGACCACACCGCGCGGCTTCAGCCAGCCGAGCGTGGCGGCCTCGTCGTCGCCGTCCACCGAGACGACGCGGTCGGAGGCGTGGGCGTAGTCGTGCAGGAGCCGCGACCAGACGTCGCCCGGGCCGGGCCCGTCGACCTGCGCGACCGCCTCCGCCGCGGCGAGCAGGGAGCTCTGCCGATGGAGCCTCGGGAACAGGCTGTCCGCCGGTCCCCAGTGCTGCTCGGCCGTGCGCGAGCGCTCGGGGGGTTCCTGGTCGTGCCGGTCCTGCATGTCGACTCCTGAGCCGCCGGTCTCCGCGCCCCCTCGCGCCTGCCGTTCGTCCCTTCACCCTGCGCTCCGACGGAGCGCGTGTCAATGAGCCGAACGGGGGTCGATCGGAGCCGTGGTCAGCGAGCGGAGCCGAAGAGGCTGCCGGTGGTGGAGTCGTCGGCCGGATCGAGGACCGCGCAGACGATCGTGCGGTCTCCGTGGCGCCAGCCGACCTCGGAGGGGACGAGCGAGCGGTACTCGAGGGCGGAGTCGCCGTAGGCGATCCCCATCACGGCGCCGAACTCCGGCTCGCAGCCCGCCTCGGCCTGGGCGAGCAGCGTGTTGCGGCTGGAGTAGCGGTCTCCGGGCTGCGCGAACGTGTGGAAGACCTCCAGTGCGTGCTCCTCGGCGCACGGGACGACGTCCACGTCGGCGATGCGGTCGTCGCCCGGGTCGGCCAGGCAGTCGCCGCGCCGCAGCGAGAACACGTCGGTGACGCCGGCGGTCGCCACCGTGCCGCCCTCGTCACGCGCGGCCTCCGGGCCGTCCGGCCCGACGACGGAGGAGCAGGCCGAGAGGAGCAGGAGGAGCGCCGCCGAGGCGAGCGCGGCCGTCCGGCTCCTCATCGCGGCGCCACGATCGCGAGCACCTCGTCGTGCAGCAGGCCGTTGGTGGCGACGGCGCTGCCGTGCCACGGCCCGTCCTCCCCGTCGGCGGAGGTGAAGCGGCCGCCCGCCTCCTGCACGATCGGCACCAGGGCGGCCAGGTCGTAGGGCTTCACGTCGAACTCGCCTGCACCGTCGAGGAGGCCCTCGGCGACGAGCATGTAGGGCCACGCGTCCCCGTACGCCCGGTCGCGCCAGACGGCGCCGGCGAGCTCGAGCAGCTGCGGGAGACGGCCCGCGCCCTCCCACTGCTGGATGCTGTTGTAGCTGAAGGTCGCCGAGGCGAGCGTGTCGATCCCCGAGACGCGCAGCGGTCGCGGCTCGGCCCCGGCCTCCAGCTCGACGGCCCAGGCGCCGGAGCCCTCGGCCGCCCACCAGCGCGTGCCGAGAGCGGGAGCGGAGACGACACCGACGACGGGGACGCCGTCGACCGCGAGCGCGATCAGGGTCGCCCAGATCGGGACGCCGCGGAGGAAGTGGGCGGTGCCGTCGATCGGGTCGAGGATCCACTGCCGCGAGGCCTCGCCCGAGGTGCCGAACTCCTCGCCGAGGATCGCGTCGTCCGGACGCTCGGCGGCGAGCAGCGCGCGGATCGCCTCCTCGACGGCGCGGTCGGCGTCGGTGACCGGGGTGCGGTCGAGCTTCGTGTCCACGACGAGGTCGAGCGCGCCGAACCGCTCCCGCGAGATCGCATCGGCCGCGTCCGCCAGGCGGAGGGCGAGTCGGAGGTCGTCGTCGAAGCTCTGGTCACTGCTCTGCGGGGTCACGCGACCACGATACCGGTGGGTCCCGCGGAGCCTCCGATCGCTGCCGCGGGCGGTCCGTCGCACTCGATTTGACGAGACGGGGGGAGACGCTGGTAATGTGATCCCTCGGTTCGGCACGCACGATCAGCCGGCCGGAATGCACCTCTAGCTCAATCGGCAGAGCAACTGACTCTTAATCAGTGGGTTCTCGGTTCAAGTCCGAGGGGGTGCACCACCCCGCCCTCGGGTCCGTCATCGGACTCGGGGGCGTTTCCCGTTTCCAGCCACTCCAGCGGCACGCCCGTGCGGATCGCCCAGAGCCGCAGCGTCATCCGCTTCGGGGCCTTGCGACCGTTGATCCACGCGCCGACGCTCGCCGTGCTCATGCCCAGGTACTCGGCCATCTCCGCATTCGAGACGTCAGCCACCCGCAGCGCCTTGCGCATGCGGTCGGCCTTGTCGAACTCCAGGATGCGCTCCCAGGCGCTCTGACCCTCAGTCATCGTCATGCGGCAATTATCGCACCGCGGGCGCAGTCCTGCGCAAGTTTCGTCATGGGGCTATACGACCCCTTCCCGGGGGACGGAATGACACGCCGGTAATTCGGATGCGCACAGAAAGCACGAATCGTGCTTTCATGTCGTCTCGTGACCCACCCCGAACCAACCTTCGATCCGCGCATGATCTGGCCTGGCCAGCTCATCGGCGCCAAGACCGTCGCCGACCTCCTCGGGTGCTCCGTCTCCACCGTGCAGCGCCGAGTGAAGGACGGCCGCATCCCGATCGTCGCCCAGCTCGACGGCCCCACGGGCGCCTACGTGTTCGACCGCGCCGACGTCCCGACGCGAGGTGACGCCGCGTGAGCATCGAGTCCCTGGCGATCGCGCTGCACCACTCCCGGGCCAAGGGCATGACCAAGCTCGTCCTCATCGGCATTGCCAACCACGACGGCGACGGCGGCGCCTGGCCGGCCGTCTCCACGCTGATGAAGTACTGCGGACCCGGCACGTCCCGCCGCACGGTGCAGGACGCCGTGAACCGCCTGGAGGAGCTGGGCGAGGTCAAGCGCATCGTGCAGCGCGGCGGCACCACCGACTCGCACTACTCCGACTGGCACCGCCCGAACCTCTACCGGTTCGTCCTGCGCTGCCCCATGGACTGCGACCACACGTCCTCCCACCGCACGAAGCGCGACACCTTCGTCCCCGAGTTCGTGGTCCCCGAGCTGCCGGGCGCAGAAATTGCGCCCGGGGGAGGGGGCGCAGAAATTGCGCCCCCTTCGTCGGAAAGTGCGCCCGGGGGGCTGCAAAATCTGCGCCCTAACCATCCCTCAACCCCTAACCACGTAGAAGAAGAACCTCACGTTGGTAACCGTGCGCGCGAGCGCGCGGAGAGTGAGCGGCAGAGCCGCACGCCTTCTGACGACGCCTTCGACGTCGTGGCGTCGCTGCGCTCCGTGCTCGGCCTGGACGACCTGTGCAGCGCGTTTGCCGCTCGCCGTCGCATCCAGCACCAGTACTCGCCCGCGAACGGACGATGCGTCCACTGCGGCGAACGCAACACCCGAGATGAGTTCGAGGGCGTTGCCTTCGACCAGCAGACAGGAGAAGTCCAGTGACCGACACGACCGAGCGTCCCGCACACAGCGGGGCCGACCGACCCGACTACGGCACCTTCACCCTCGCCTCCGACCTTCGCCTCACCGCCGAGGAGTACGAGAGCGAGGAGAAAGGCACCTCGACCTGGGAGGAGCGCGAGGTGTACCGCAAGACCGCCGCCAAGCTCCGCCTGGTCGCCCTCCTCGTCACCAACTGCACCTGGTCCTCCTCGGTCGGCGTCGCCTTCCTGGAGGCCGCACGTGACAACCTCCTGGCCGTGCACCTTGGCAGGGCGGTCGAGGCCAAAGCGCTGATGGATGACAGGCGGGTGGCCCGTGACTCCGCCAGCCTCCCCACGCAGGGGGTCACCCTCTGATGCTCACGCCAGCAGAGCACAACGCAGGCGTGGCCCAGACCAGCGCTATCGCCCACGGGGCTGACCCCGACCTGATCCCCTGCCCCGCGTGCGAGGGCGACCTCCGCGCAGAGGTGCGTACGGAGTGGTGGCCGCTCACCCACGTGGCGCGCCACTTCCACCGAACCGAGGAAGACCTGGCCGTGCACCCCGACGTGCAGCTCGACGCCTTCGGGCGAGTGCAGGTCGGCGTTCCCTGGGCGACGTGCATGCATTGCGGCGCGAGCTTCAACATGGCCGCGATTGATGACGTCGAGGGGATCGAACGATGAGCACCCCCGACACCATCCCCATCGCCGCCGTGCTGCCCATCGCGGCCGTGCTCTGGACCGTCGTCCTCTGGCCCCTCGTGCCCCGCTCGGTTCAGGAGCGGCTGACCCCGCACCGCTGGACCGGCAGCACCGAGCGCGTCTGCACGGCGCACGACCGGTGCCGAGGCGTGGTCCGGTACTACAACCCGCGAGGGGTCCGCCTGTGCGAGGCCTCGACCATCCGCTCGGGCCGCGGTATCGCACTCCCGCTCTACTGCGAGCTGCACCACGGCCATCGCGGCCGGCACTACAGCATCGACGCCGATCGGACGTGGACCCGATGAGCCCCGTTCTCGTCCACGCCCTCCGCCTCGCCCAGGCGCGCCGCGACCTCGCCCGCGCCGAGCTGGAGACGGACGAGGTGGACGCCCGCCGCGGGCCGGCCTGGCTCGCCCGCCTCATCCGCGCCGACCGCGCCGAGGTGCTCGCCCACCTCGACCGCCTCGAGGGGTACGCCCAGTGACAGCCCGCCCCGAGCCCGCGCGCATCGCCCGCACGATGACCGAGGACGACCTCGCCGAGTACCTCAAGGTCCCGGCGGCCAAGGTCGCCCGGATGCGACGAGACGGCCGCGGCCCCGACTTCGTGAAGGTCGGCCGCGAGGCCCGCTACCGCCTGTCCGACGTCGAGCGCTGGCTCCGCGACAACACCCACACCAGCACCGCTACGACCAGGAAGGCCAGCAAGTGAACCTCGCCGAGTGCAACGCCGCCGCCGAGCGCATTCGCGCGGCCGTCCCGATCGAGGCCGGGTCCGCGACCAACGACGAGGTGGTCCGCCGCCTGGTCCTCGTCGCCGCCGAGCTGGCCGAGCTGGGCGTCGAGCCCGAGCCCAAGATGCTCTGGCGCGAGACGAAGCACGCCGACGGCCGCACGCATGGGCAGTGGGCTCACTCGCTCGAGGCGGCGGCGCTGGGCTGCGCGATGTGGTGGGGCGTGCCCGTCCTCGACGTCCGCACCCTCGAGCCCGTTGCCCCGCCAGTCGTGCGTGAGGTGGCCCTGTGGTGAAGGGCCGGCGGGGCCGCGCCTCGAGCGCCACCACCGCCCTCGTGCTGCGCCACTACGGCGTGATCTGCCACCTGTGCGGCAGGGCTAACGCCACGACCAAGGACCACCTCATCCCGTGGTCGCTCGGCGGACGCGACGAGCTATCGAACCTCCGGCCAGCGTGCGACCCGTGCAACAAGCGCCGAGGCAACCGCGTGCTGAACGGGTACGGCTGCTCCATCACGGTCGTGATGGGTCCGCCCGCCGGCGGGAAGTCGACGTACGTGCACGAGCACGCCGGCCCCCGCGACGTCGTGGTCGACCTCGACGCGATCCTCCGCGCGTTCGTCCTGCCCGGTACCGACCCCGGCCACGACACCCCGGGCTGGCTCCGATACCCCGCGATCGTCGCCCGTCGAGCAGCGATCGACCGGCTGTCCCGCCAGCTCTACCCGCCCGACGTCCGCGTCTGGATCATCCACTCGATGCCCGACGCGAAGCGCCTCGAGGAGTACCGCTTCCTCCGCTACCACCTGGTCACCGTCGACCCCGGCCGCGAGGTGGTCACCGCCCGAGCGCTGGAGGAGCGAGGCGGGTACGCGCTCGACGGCATCCTCCGGTGGTACCGCGACTACGCCCAGCAGCCCGCCCTCGACGCTGCACCCGCCCGCCCCGAGCTGACAGCCGGCGCCCCCGACCCGTACTGGTGAGCACCACCACCCAAGCCCCGACGCCGAGCGGTACTCGGCACACACGACAGGAGGCACCATGACCGACACCACCACCCCCGACACCACCACCCCCGAGGCCCCGACCATCACCACACCTTCACTCACCTGGGAGCGAGCGCACGACCAGGTGCAGGAGCAGGTTCGTGCTGCGATCCGCTCGGCGTTCGGGGACGTGTCGATCGAGGACGGCGAGCTGCTCGCCAGCACGCGCATCGACGGCGAGGACGTCGACTTCAC
Organism: Rathayibacter sp. AY1A7; assembly: GCF_002930845.1. Taxonomy (NCBI): domain Bacteria; kingdom Bacillati; phylum Actinomycetota; class Actinomycetes; order Micrococcales; family Microbacteriaceae; genus Rathayibacter; species Rathayibacter sp. AY1A7. The sequence goes on from NZ_PSTL01000005.1 coordinate 76,310, forward strand.
CCTCCGAGTCGAGCTGATCTAGCCCGCCTCGCGTTCAGCGGTCCCGCGTTTTTCTGACGCGGGGCCGCTGGTCACTCCACGTCCCCTTCGTCCGTCTCTCCCCCGGAACCAGGAAAGAAAAAATCCGTGAGCACAGAACCCCTGATCGAACCGCTATTCGGCGCGGAAACGCACGCATTCGGCGCGGGTCAGACCGAGAACGCCACGGTTTCCGCGATCAAGGAAATGCACGAGGCCAGGCCGTTCGATTTCCGGCAGAAGGCCCTGGCAGAGCTGGCGCGCGCGCTCGCTCAGAACATCGACCGGGGGAACGCGAAGGGGCGCAGCGTCGGCAACGAAGCCGCGCAGCTCGTCGTGGTCCTCGACAAGCTGGCCGGCGTCGAGGAAGGCGTCGATGAGTCTCAGATCCCCAAGGAAGTCCAGGAGTTCTCCTATGCCCTCGCCCAGCTCCCTCGCATTGCCCCCGGGCCTGGTCACGCCGAGGTACGCGACTCAGCGTGACTACGGCCGCGCGACCTACGGCGGGCACTACGCCGCCGTCTCGGCCGCGCTCGGCCAGCCCCTCGTGCCGTGGCAGCGCTACGTGGCCGACGTCCTCGGTGAGATTGACGAGCACGGCCGGCGGGTCTACTCCCTCGGCGTCGTCACGGTGCCTCGGCAGTCGGGCAAGACCACGCTGATGCAGTCGATCCAGCTCGCGCAGGCGCAGACCGGTACCGGCCGGCGCGGGTGGTTCACGGCGCAGACCGGGCAGGACGCGAACGACCGGTTCCGCGAGACGATCGAGGCGTTCAAGGCCGCGCCGATGCTCAGCCGGCTGGGCACCCCTCGACTGAGCAACGGGTCGATGTCGATCACGTTCGCCAACGGGTCGACCGTCCGGCCGCACCCGCCGACCGCGAAGGCGATGCACGGCAAGCAGACCGACGACCACGACTCCGACGAGGTGTGGGCGTGGTCGATGCTCCAGGGGACCGAGGTGCGCCAGGCCGTCACGCCGACGATGCAGAACCGGCTCATGCTCACCGGCCAGCGCCCGCAGCGCCGCTACTGGTCGACCGAGGGGACCGTCGAGTCCACGTTCTTCAGCCCGCTCCTCGACGGCCTCCGCGAGGACTGCCCGCCCAACGTCGCCCTGTTCGACTTCGGCATCGGCCCCGACGTCGACCCGTTCGACCTGGAGGCGGTCGCTCGCGTGCATCCCGGCTACGGCCACCTCTTCGGCATGTCCGACCTGGAGGCCGCGGCGGAGGAGTTCAAGGACTCACCCGGCGAAATGGCCCGCGCCTACGGCAACCGCCGCACCGGCGCCACCGAACGGCTCATCCCCGACGCGGCGATGCGCGACGCCGCCTGGACGGCCGACTTCCCAGCCGGCGCCGGCCGCGTGTGCCTCGGCGCCGCGGTCGGAGTCGACGGCGTGGACACCACCATCACAGTCTCGGTCCGGGTCAATCCCGAGCTGGTCGTCACCCGCGTGATCCGCGACGGGTACCGCGACGGCACGCACTGGGCGCTTCCGGTGCTGAAGGAGGCGACCGCGAAGGGCGACCCCGTGGTCGTGGACAAGCGCGGCCCCTCGGCGGCGCTGCACGATGCGTGCAAGCGCGCTGACATCCCGATGGTCGACATCGACGGCGGCGGTGTCGCGACGTCGCACCACAACCTCTACGAGGGCCTGACCGGGAAGCCGCCGCGCTGGCGCTACGTCCCGCACGCCGCGCTCGTCACCGCGGCCGAGCTGGCCACCAAGAAGTGGTGGAGCGACGGCGCCTGGATCATCGGCCGGCGCGCCTCGGTCGGCTCGGTGTCCGCGCTCGAGGCCGGCGCGCTCTCCTCGTGGGGCGTCGACCACCTCCCCGAGCAGTACGGCCGGCAGCTCTTCTAGCCCGCGCTGGGCGGCGCTGAGCGGCGCCGAAACGCGCTGAACGGCTCCGAGTGTCACCGAACCGCTGCGAGCGGCGCTGACCGGCGCTGAGCGGCCACGAGAGTTGGTACCGGGGGAGGACCGGCGGGCACTCTCTACCCCGTGAACACGATTGACTGGCGCAGCCTCGAAGCGCACCACGGGGTGACCCGCGACGACTCCGACGTCGCCCCCGCGCAGCTCCGCCTCACGGGCACCCTGCCGCCGGCCCGCACGGCGCCGGCCCGCACGGTCACCGCCGCCGACGCCGTGGCCATCTCCACCGTGTTCCGCGGCGCGCAGATCATCGACACCTCGGTCCAGCAGCTCTCGGTGGACCAGTACCGCGGCTCCACCCCGCTCGAGGTCCCGGCCGCGATCGTCGCGCAGCCCGACCCCGACCGCGCCGCCGAGGAGTTCTTCGGTGAGACGGCCATGTCGATGTTCACTTCCGGCAACGCCTACTGGCGCCTCATCTGGACCGACATCCCCACGCCCACCCTCATCGGCGCCAAGCTGCTCAACCCCGCCGAGGTCCACGTCGGCTCCGACGCCCGCACCGGCGACGCCGTGTACTGGTGGAACGGCCGGCGCCTGGCCAGCCGCGAGGTCAAGCACCTCCGCTTCCTGAAGCTCCCCGGCACCCCGCTGGGCCTCGGCCCGATCCAGGCCGCGCAGATCGAGCTGGGCGGCACGATCGCCGCCCGCGACTACGGCGCCAAGTTCCTCACCGACACCGACATCCCCTCCGGCATCCTGACCACCGACCAGCCCCTCACGCCCGACGAGGCGAAGGACTACAAGGCCGTCTGGCGCGGCGACGGCGAGCCCGCGAACGCCGGCCACCAGGTGAAGGTGCTGGGCAAGGGCCTGAGCTACGCGCCCATCCTCCTCAAGCCCTCGGACGTCCAGTTCCTCGAGACCCGCAAGTTCAACAAGACCGAGCTCGTCGCGCTGCTCGGCATCCCCTCGACCCTCGCCATGACCGTCGTGGAGGGCGGCTCGATGACCTACGCGAACGTCGAGCAGGAGTGGACCGCGTTCGCGCGCTTCACCCTCATGGCCTACCTCCGCCCGATCGAGCTGGCCCTGTCCTCGCTCACCCCCCGCGGCAACCGCGTCCGGTTCAACCTCGACGCGCTGCTCCGCCCCGACACCACCGCCCGGTACGCCGCGCACAAGGTCGGCCTGGACGCGCAGTTCCTCACCGTCGAGGAAGTGCGCGTGATGGAAGGCCGCAAGCCCCTGACCACTCCGCCCGCCCTGGAGGCCCCGAATGCCTGACACCCTCACCCTTCCCGAGCAGCTCCGCGGCGAGCAGGAACGGACCTGGCAGTCCCGTGCCGAGACCGACTCCAGCGACGCCCGCGAGGTGTCCGGCATCGCCGTCCCGTTCGATACCGAGATCGGCCTCCCGGCGTTCGGGTTCTCCGAGCAGTTCTCCCGAGACTGCGTGTTCGAGGACGCAGACCGGGCGCTGCTCGCGTACCGGCACGACGCGATCGTCGGCCGGCTCACCTCGACCCGGTCTACCGACGCGGGACTCGAGGTCACCGGCACCATCTCGCGCACCGCGACCGGCGACGAGGTGTACACCCTCGCGCAGGACGGCGTGCTCGACCGGTTCTCCGTCCGCTTCATCCCGCTCGAGGCGACCGAGACGCGCGACGAGGCGACCGGCCAGCCGGCCTACACCTACACCCGCGTCCAGCTGCGCGAGGTGTCCCTCGTCCCCTTCCCCGCCTACGACGGCGCCACCATCACCTCCGTTCGCTCCGCACCTCCCGCTCCCGAAAGGACCACCCCGACCATGACCGACACCCTCTCCCGCGCCGACCTCGAATCGGCCCTCCAGCAGCAGGAGCAGGAGCTCTCCCGCTCGCTCGAAACCCGCTTCGACGCGCTCCGCCAGGGCTCGGCCGGCGGCGCCACGCTCGGCGAGCAGTGGCGCTCCCAGGGCGAGTTCCTCCGCGCCGTCGCTGACGAGACCCCCGCCGCGCTCGAGTTCTACCGCGCCTACGTCGGCGGCACCTTCCCGGACTCCGCGACGCCGGCCACCTGGATCGCGTCCGCGATCCGCCTCGTGGAGGAGCGCCGCCGCGTCCTGAACACCTTCACCCGTTCGGCCCTGCCGGCCGAGGGGATGCGCCTGGACTACCACAAGCTGAACACCAACTCGATCGTCGTGCAGGAGCAGGTGGCCGAGGGCGACGACCTCGCCTACGGCAAGGTGTCGCTGACCACCGACAGCGTGCCGGTCAAGACCTACGGCGGCTACACCGCGATGACCCTCCAGGAGATTCAGCGCAGCTCCACCCCGATCCTCGACACCGCGATGACCGCCATGGACATCGCCTACGCCTACCGCACCGAGGCCGTCGTCAAGAGCTTCCTCGCGGCGCTCATCGCGCAGCAGCGCGTCGCCGGCAACAAGGTGACCCTCGCCGCGGACACCGACGCGATCGACTGGCTCGACATCATCGTCGACGCCTACGACCTCGCGGACACCCGCGGATTCTCGGTCGCCGGCCTCCTCGCGTCCAAGGACGTGTTCAAGAGCCTCTACCGCCTGACCGACACCACCGGCCGGCCGATGTTCACCGTGTCCGGCCAGGGCGTCAACTCCGTGGGCACCCTCGACGTCGCCAGCCTCACCGCCCAGGCCGGCCCCGTCACCGTCACCCTCCTGCCCAACGCCGCGCCCAAGACCGCCACCTTCTACGACCCGGTGGCCGTCACCACCTGGGAGCAGCCCGGAGCCCCGATCCAGCTCCAGCAGGACAACATCATCAACCTGTCCCGCGCGTTCTCGAAGTACGGCGCCATGGCGGTCGGCTCGCAGTTCCCCACCGCGCTGATCCCGGTCGAGTTCGCCGCCTGATGATCGGCCCCGTCATCATGCCGGCGCGGGAGGAGGTCGCTAAGGCGATCGCCTCCCAGGCCGGCGTGCCGCGCAGCGACGAGGTGGACGCGCTGGCCGACCGCGCGATCGACCGGTGCGCCGACCTCGCCGCCTCCGCTCGCCGGCCGATCCCCGCGGCCGAGCTGCTCGGCGGCGTGGTCGACGTCGGCTGCGAGCTGCTCTTCCGCAAGCGCGCGCGCAACGGCGTCGTGGTGCTGGGCGAGAGCGACTCCGGCGTCGAGACGACGAGGGTGGCCGGCGACCCGACGTCCCCCGCTCGCAAGAGCTGGGCCTACTGGCTCGGCCCGGGGATCGCATGAGCAGCCGCGTCGCTCGCGCACGCGAGCTGCTCGACACCCTCGCCCAGGCCGTGAACGACCCGGAGGTCCTGGTCGACGCGGACGGCCGCAAGGTCCGCACGCACGCGACCCTCGCGGCCGGCGCGATCGTCCTCGGCGTCGGACCCAAGGTCGAGTGGCCCACCCCCGGCGTCGAGCGGGTCACGTGGACCGTCACCGTCACCACGACCGACTCCCCGGACGACCCGTTCCGAGCGTGGGAGCAGCTCGACGCGCTGCTCGACGTCGTAGCCGACTGGGCGCCGTTCGGAGCCCTCGGAGAGGCCGAGTCCACCCGCGTCGCCTGGCACCCCGGAGACGACCCGCTCCCCGCCTACATCGTCACCCTCACCGAAGACACCATCACCTGACAAGGAGCGCCACCATGGCCGATCCCCGCACCGTCCGTAACATCTCCCTCCGCATCGGAGGAGAGGAGTACGCCGCCCACGCGAACGACGTGAACATCACCCCGCCCGCTCCCGTCACCTGGCAGGGCGGCACCGACTCCGCCACCTACAGCGACACCCCGTCCGGCGGGCACATCCTCAACATCGCCGGCGTGCAGAACTACGAGGACGCCGAGTCGCTCTCCTCGCTGCTGCTCGACAACGCGGGCGAGAAGGTGCTCGTCCTGTTCAGCCCGAACCGGGCGACCGGCGGCGCGTGGTTCTCGACCGAGGCCACCCTCGTCGCCCCGGCGATCGGTGGACCGGTCGGCCAGTTCGCCCCGTTCCAGGTCGCGTGCCCCGCGACCAAGCCCAAGCGCGCCGCCGCGCCGGCCGCCGCTTCCTGACGTGTTCGACGTCTCCCGGTCGCGTGAGCTGACGGCCGTCGTCCTGACGCTGAAGACCGCCGACCGGGAGACGCGGCGCGAGATGCAAGCCGCCGCCCGCAAGGCCACCAACTCCCTGTGGAAGCCCGCCCTGGACCAGCGGTCCACGACCCGCCTCGAGCGCAAGGTGCTCGTCACCGGCGCCCGATCCAAGACCAGCAGTGAAGGATTCTCCATGCTCGCCGCCACCTCTCGCCGGCCGCTGTCCGGCGGGCTCGTGCCCGTCGACTCGTGGGCCGGCGTCGAGTTCGGCATGACCCCGCGCAAGCAGCCCGTCACCATGAGCGGCCGCGAGTCCGACGACCGCGCCGCCGTCCTCTCCGGCACCACCTACACCGTGCAGCGCACCGTGGGCAAGCAGTTCAAGGCCCGCCGGCAGACCGGCTACGTCGTCTACCCCGCCCGCCGCGAGGTCGGCCCCAAGATCGTCGCCGCGTGGGCTCGCGCGATCATCGGCGTCGCCGTCAAGGCGGTGTCGCCTCGTGGGTAAGCCCATCGAAATCCCCTTCCTGGCCAACGTCTGGAACGCACTGAAGGGGTTCCGCTCGCTCAGCGACGGACTGGACGAGGTGGGCGACTCCCTCGATGACGTCGCCCGCGATGCGAGGCGCGCCGGCGACGAGGCGGGCGACGGGCTCGCGTCGGGCGTGAAGGCCGGCGCCCGCGAGGCCGACCGTGCAGCGTCCGCGCTGGACTTCAGCGACGTCGCCCGGGAGGGAGGAACCTCCGGCGACCAGGCCGGAGACGGGCTCGCATCGGGCGTGAAGGCGGGCGCCCGCGAGGCCGACCGTGCAGCGTCCGCGCTGGACTTCAGCGACGTCGCCCGAGAGGGCGAGACGTGGGGCACCCGTGCCGGCGACGGCCTCGCTGACGGCATCACCTCCGGCGTGCAGGACGCCGAGCGCGCCACCGAGCGGCTCGACTTCGACCAGCTCGGCCGCGACGCTCAGCTCGCCGGAGAGCGTGCCGGCGACGGCCTCGCTGACGGAATCCAGGAGGGCGTGCAGGACGCCGAGCGCGCCACCGAGCGGCTCGACTTCGACCAGCTCGGCAAGGACGCGGAGCGCGCCGGAGAGCGCGCGGGAGAGGGCCTGTCAGACGGGATCAAGGACGGCGCGAAGGATGCCGAGCGCTCCACCGAGCGCCTCGAGAAGAGCTTCCTGGAGCTGCGCCGAGAGGCCGGCCGCGCCGGCACGGAGGGCGGCAAGGACCTCGGCGACGGCATGAAGGCCGGCGCGGACCGGGCGTCGGACGGCGTGCGCGAGATTGGCGACGAGGCAGCATCGACCGCGAAGGAAGCCGCCGCATCGTTCGACGGGTCGGCCGCGTCGATCGGTGACGCCTTCCAGGAGGTCGCCGCGAACGCGTTCGCCGGGTTCGGTCCGGCTGGCCTGATCGCCGGTGTTGCCGCCGCGGCCGGCATCGGCGTCGTCATCACGAAGCTCCAGGAGGGCGGAGAGGACGCGGAGGCGTTCAAGGCCAAGGTCGGGGACCTGACCTCCGAGCTGATCGACGCCGGCAACCAGGGCGGGCCGAGCCTGGACTACCTCGTCTCCCGGTTGAAGGAGATGGCGGCAGCGACCGAGGACGGGGAAGACAGCCTCTCCGACCTCTACAAGCTCCAGGACGCCGCCGCCTCCAGCTTCGAGAGGATCGCTCAGGCGTACGCGGGAAACGCGGACGGGCTGGACGAGCTGATCGAGAAGGAGAAGGCGCACCAGCGGTCCCTGGAGGACGAGGCCGCGCAGATCGACACCACGAAGGAGACCTCTTACCGTGCCGCGCTCACGCGGGCGGAGGACTCCGCGAAGATCGTCGCGGGGCTGGAGCGAGCCAGAGATGTTGCCACCGAAGCCGCGGACAACGAGGCCGCTTACGCTGCCGCGAACGTTGCCGAGCTGGAGGCCAAGGCAGAGCGTACGCGGGAGTACGCCGACTCCATCCAGGGCGAGCTGTCCGAGGTCGGTGAGTCGTGGGAGAAGTACCAGAACGCCGAGACGGGAGCTATCGACCTGGCGGCGTACACCGCCGCGCTCGCTACTCGCATCCAGCAGATGGCCGACTACCGGACCAATATGGCGCTACTTCACGGCGACATCTCCACGGACGCCTACAACTACCTCGTGCAGATGGGCGCCGACGCCGCGCCTCTCATTGATGCCTACGTGAAGGCCCCGCTGGAGCAGAAGCAGGCGACCGCGGCCGTGTGGGACACCCTCGGCCGGACGGGTGGCTCCAGCTACAACACCGCGCTTCAGAACGAAATCCCCGACTCTGTGTCCGGCCCGAAGGTCATCATCCCGAGCCCCGACATGTCACCCGTTGAGCGCGCCATCCAGACGTTCGGAACGCGCCGCATCGTCGTGAACGTCGAGGGGCGCATTACCAAGATCGGACAGCAGGTTTACGACTGATGGTCACCCTTAGCCACTCCGCCGGCCTGACCGCGCCCGTGCGCGTCCTGGAGGTCTCGTCCGTCTCGCAGACGTCCAACCTCCGCACGATCATCCACGAGCTGATCGGCAACCCCGTCCCCGATATCACCGTCCGCCCTGCCGGCCCCCGCACCGGCACCCTGACCTACGTGCTGGCCGACAAGGCGGCAGGGCAAGCCGCCGAGCTGCTGCACCGGACCCCCGGCATCATCCGGGTGGACGACCCGGGCATCCTCACCATGACCTACTACGCGACCGGTGCGCTCCGCCTGTTCCTCGACCCCCGCGCTCGCCACTCATGGGTGCTCACGGTCGACTTCATCGAGGTGATCCGGTGATCTCGCAGCACCTCGCCTCGCTCAGCCTCTACGACGACACCGACCTCCTGATCGGCACGTTCGCGATCAAGTCGGGCAGCCTCTCCCTCGACGACAACCGCGCCCCGTTCGTGACCGCCTCCGTCGTCCTGACCCTCCCGAAAACCTCCGCCGAGCGCTTCGCGATAGACCCCCGCGCGCGCCTCATTCGCGCCGTCCTGGAGCTCCAGAAGGTCTACAGCGGCTCGCTCCCTATCGCGGCGCTCACCAACCGGTACCGCGAGCGCGGCCTCGCCGGAGCGACCGAGGACATGACGCGCCCCGTGGGCAGCAACCCCTCCACCATCGCGGACCTCGCAGCGAGCTTCGAGAACCATTGGAACGGGTACCCCTCGCCTCCCCGCGAGCGTCTGCTCGTGGAGATGTACCTCGTGGAGTCGGTGGCCGACTACGCCGCCGACGAGCTGTCGATGACGCTGGCCGGCGCTGAGTTCCTGATGCAGCAGGACGTGTCCTCCGGGCAGGCCCCCTACGCCCCGGGCGCGGTCGCGCTCCTGGACGTGGTGCGCTACGTCATCGAGTCGCTCGGCATCGGGTACGTCCTCGAGTCGGACGCCGCGTCCCACGCCCTGATCGAGGCGGATGCGAGCGAGTGGAAGACCGGAGTGAGCGGGTGGGATTACCTGCGCCCCCTCGTGGAGGCGGCGGGCCTGCGCCTCTGGGCGGACGTGGCCGGCTTCTGGCACCTCCTCAAGCGCATCCCCTCCGACAGCATCTCCGCGTGGTCCACCGCGAACACGAAGGCCCTGACGGACAAGGTGTCCCGCTCCGGCTCGTGGGGTGACGCGGTGGTTGTCATCTACGAGTGGGAGGACGCGGACGGCAACCAGCGCCAGCAGGTCGACTACGCCAAGCTCCTCGCGAATCCGAACAAGCCGCGCGTGTTCCGCCGATCCTCGCCCTACCCCGGCCCGGGAGCCGCCGCCTACCTCCTCCGGTTCGTGCAGACGCGCGGCCGTGACGTTGACCTGACGGCCGTGTCCGACTACACCATCGCCCCCGGTGGCCGCGCCTACGTGCAGCTCCCCACCGGGACGAGGCTGACCAAGACCATAGCCGCCGTGCAGTACGCGCTCGGCAATGACGATATGACCGTGACACTCCGCGACCAGCTCGCAGAAGGCGAAGAGGACTGATGGGCTACTACGACGCCGAAGGGCTGTACGTCTACGAGGAGACCGACCTCGTAATCCCGAACCACTCCTTCTCGGAGCTGCTGAACATCGGGCTGCGCAGCATCAAGAACTTCGCGCCCGGATCAGTGAAGCTGGCCGACCTCCTGGCGCGCGTCAAGAAGGGCGACCTGTTTTTCAACCCGTACGACTACGGCGCGGTCGGGAAGGGCAACTCGGCCGACGCCGCCGCGGACACGGCCGGGTGGAAGGCAGCCCTCGCCGCCGCCGCCGCCTTCGGACCGGCATTCGGCACGGCCACCGTCCGCGCCCCGGGCGGCATCTTCTACGTCAACGACACGCTGACGTGGAACCTGCGCGTGAGCATCCAGGGGCCGGCCGAAATCCGCTCCACCATCACCGACCCCTCGAAGTATCTGTGGGTCGCGTACACCGACGCGGCGGGCGACGCGACCAACCCGGGCGGCTCCCCGGTCGATCAGCACGCCACCGCCATGTCGCAGATCATCAACGTCGGCGCGGGCAACGCGGGCGGCAACGGCCTGCGCATCGGTCGCCTCGACGGCACCGCCCCGACCGAGAAGCCCTCGCACATCAGCCTCGACAAGAGCGTTTTCCGCAACTTCAATGAGGGCGTCCGCTTCGGCGCCAACACCTACATGGTGAAGTTCGATCACGTCGCGATCCAGGCGTGCAAGGTCGGTATCCGGCACCTCGCCGCCGCCAACTCCGGCGAGCGGCTCGTGTTCCAGGACTGCTCGATCACCGGTAACAACCTGGCGATCGACGCGCAGACAGATCAGGCGATGGACTTCAACGTCTGCTCCTTCTCGTACAACCACCGTCAGATCCTCCGGTCGAAATCGGCTCGCGTGTTCTTCAACGGTGGTCACGTCGAGATGAACTCGCCGTACGCTCCGTGGTTCGACCTCCTCGACGTGTCCGCTTTCGTTCAGTTCACGGGCGTGCGGTTCCTGCTCGGCCAGCAAGACAACTACACGAGCGTCGTGAACGTCACCCCCGATGGCCTCCAGTTCCCGTCCCGCCGCGCCTACGAGGCAGGCGACGCGCTGCTCATCAACTCGGAGAACGGGTCGGGCCTGGCAGCCGGGTCCACCTACTACGTGCTCTCCAACAGCGCGACAGGCCTCGTCGTCGTCTCGGCCACGCGAGGCGGAGCGCCGGTCGCGACCTCGAGCGGCACGATCACGTCGCTGAAGGCGACCATCCCGCCCGGCGGCTACGTCCCCGTCATCTCGACCACCCAGCCCACGCAGCGCGTGAACATCGTCGGCGGCTCCTTCGACGGGTCGGCGTCGGACGTGACCTACCTGTCCTCCGGCCCGGGAATCGTCACGACCACGGTCGGCACGGCCACGTTCAACAACAGCACCCTGAATATGCAGATCAACGATCAGCAGACGCTCTTGCGGGACGGGCACTTCCACGAGGCGTCCATCGTGGACGACCTCTTTCTCCAGACCATCGGCGGCCACGACACCGCCGTGCTGTCCTCGGAGCAGGCGTCCTCCGGCACCCAGTCACTCAAGCTCACCCACCTCGCCAAGGGCGAAACGGCCGACCTCTACGTCTACGTCCCCATCGCCCAGGGTGCTCGAGTCAATGCTCGTCTGCGAATGATGATCATGAACACCGACTCCACGGTCGTGATCAATGTTCGCTACGGAGCAGCCCACGTCGGGGCCAACCCGGGCGGCGGCACGAACCTCGGCGGCAGCGGCTTCGCCCTCGGCCCGATCCTCGGCACCTCGAACCGCAGCGGATCGGCCGTGCCCGCGTGGATCACGTTCCGGCAGCCGTTGCTCTCCTGGACGCCCGCGCCTCTCTGGGCCACTCACTTCGTCCTCCAGATCAAGACGACGGCCGTCGTCAACAACGGAGTCGTCTATCTGGACGACATCGAGATCAGCCAGTTCTAGAGAGGGAACCATGCAGATCATCCACGGCGCCCGCGGGCGCATCACCACCCACTTCCACGAGGACATCGGCCGCGGGTTCCTGCACCGCGGCATCGACATCGGCCACGGCGACGGCACACCCGACGACCTCGCCGTCTATGCGCCGGCGACCGGGATCGTCGTCGCCGCCGGCCGAGAGGGGACGTACGGCAACCGCCTCATCATCAACCACGGCAACGGCTGGACGAGCCTGCTCGCCCATCTCGCCGCCTACACGGTCCGCCCGGGATCGCAGGTTCACCGCGGCGACCTCATCGCCACCATGGGCAACACCGGCACGGTGTTCGTCCACCTTCACCAGGAGCTCCGGGAGCACGGCCAGTGGGTCGATCCGGAGCTGCACCTTCACCCAGAACAGGACGAAATCGACATGCTCTCCGACGACGACAAGAAGCTCCAGACCGAGCTGCGCGACGAGCTGCGCGGGTTCTCCCAGCGCATCGACGCCGCGGGCGGCATCGGCGAGCTGTTCCGCCTCCTCCAGGACGGCCTGGACGAGATCGAGAGCGCGGCCGACCGCCGTGCCGGGGACCTCGCCAAGGTCATCACCCGCGAGGGCAAGGGCGCCCGCGCCTACGTCCACGCCGACACGGGCGAGGTGCGCGTCATATCCGCGGTCGGGAAGTGGTGGCTCCCCGTCGCCGCGGACGGCGCCGAGGCGACCGTCACCCGCCTGTGCGACCGCGGCATCTGCCAGAGCTGGGGGGACCGGAAGACCCTCTCGCCCGAGGACTTCGACCAGTGGGGGCGCGAGTTCGACCGCCTCCAGTCCGGCCCGATCTTCGCCGCGGCGGTGGCCTCGTGACCGGCACGCGCTCGAACATGGAGGGCCTGTCCACCAAGGTCGCCGCGGGCTCCGTGTCCGCGGCCGTCGTCGCCATCGGCGTCTGGACCTTCTCGGAGACGACCGGCCTCGACGTGCCCGCCCTCGTGCAGTCCTCGGCCGTTGTCGTCGTCGGGTTCCTCGGCGGGGTCATCATGCCCGAGCTCCGCCGCTTCACGACCAAGGGGAAGCGCGAGGCGTGAACCGCACAGCCGTCTTCGTGACGTTCGCGTTCCTCGCGTGCGTCGGACTCGTCGGGGCCATCATCCTGTCAATCCACCGGCCCGACGCCCTGGGTGGCTTTGTCGTCCTCGTCGGCTCACTCCTGGGCTCCGTGGCCACGTTCGCCGGTACGGCGTACGGCCTCGGCCGCCTCAACGAAAAGGTCGATGCCGTCAAGCACCAGACCAACGGCACCTTGTCCGCGCGGGACGAGCGGATCGCCGTCCTGGAGGCCGAGAAGACTGCGCTCCTCCAGCAGCTCGCCCACCGCAACAAGCCGTGGTGGAGGCGCCTGCGCACGTGACGCCTCACGGCGCGACGAGGCCCCTGCCTGTTCGGGTTCGGCAGGGGCCTCGTCGTCGTGCTCACGCGCCTATGCGGCCGCGAACTCCACCCCGCGCCGGAGCGTGTCGCTTTCGACGTAGGTGTAAATCTGCGTGGTGGCCACTGAGGCGTGCCCCAGTAGCTCCTGGACCGCTCGAATGTCCTTGCCGGTGCCCGTGTAGGTCCGGCTCGCGAAGCGGTGCCGCAGCATGTGCGCAGTGACGCCCTCGGGCAGCGCACGAGAGATGAGCTTGGAGACGTAGGACGCCGAGAGGTGCCCGTCAATCTGGCCGGGGAATGCCCACCCCTCGGGCAGCGCACGCAGGTCGGCCGCGAGCCCGGCCGGGAGCGGCAGCAGGCGCACCTTGCGGCCCTTCCCGAGCACGCGGAGATAGGCGCCGTCGACGCCGCGCTGAACGTCTCGGGTGTGCACTCGGGCGATCTCGCAGCACCGGAGCCCGGCGTGGGCGCCGAGCTTGACCATGAGCCGGGTCCGAGCGTCGACGTCGTGTAGGCCGCAGGAGACGGCATCCTCGGCCGCGGGCCGGGGCGTGCCCCGCGGGGCCGACGCTGATCCCAGGTGCTCGGTCACGAGCGAGGGTGTCCGGCCGGTCGCGTGCGCCCATTCGTAGAAGCCTCGGAGGCTCCGCGCGTGAGAGCGCACGGTGCTCGCGCCCCATGTTGCGCGAGCTAGGTAGGCCTCGACGTCTTCGAGCGCCACCGCGAAGGGCTGGAGGCCCGTCGTGACGGCGAAGCGACGGAGGTGGTAGCTGGTCAGACGGATGGTCCCTTCCGAGCGCCTGAGGGAGGCCAGGCGCGCGAGGTAGGACGTCAGAGGCGGGGTCCAGGCCTCGGGCGTCACGAGTGTGGTGCGCATGGTTCTAGCGAACACGTGACGCATAAGGGGGTCAGTGAACGGGAGCAATACACCGAGACGAGACATTTTGGCCCTAACCGGTAGGCGTGTCGGTGGATGCGTGTGCTTGCTCCCACTGCCAGTGGAGCTTCAACGCGCACCCGCGTCGCGAGGGACTGCCCGAGTCGCCGTCGACGTCGCCCCGCGCGAACCAGTGCGCCTTGCGTCCTCGCCAGGCGTAGTCCTTGACGACCTCACCCACGAATGCGCCAGTCGCCCGGTCCCGCACGGTGCCGTTCCGCTGCACGAGGAACGGGTCAATGGTGCTCATGCGGCGACGTCCTCGTCCTCGACGGCCCATAACCAGTGGGTTCTCGGTTCAAGTCCGAGGGGGTGCACCACCAGCCCCGCACCTCCTCGTGAGGTGCGGGGCTTCGTCGTTCCCGGTCCGTGTCCGTTCCCGACCTCCTCGGAGCGCCCGCGGGGGGGAGCGCCGGCCCGTGCTCACTCGCTGGAGTCCGCGGAAGCCGACGCTCGTGGAGCCGATCCCGATGTCGAGCGCGTCCGAGGCCCGGGCCTGATCGGCGGCGGCGGCGGTCAGGCTCAGGGTGATGCCCGTCCGCGTGAAGGCCCGGGCGACGGTGCTCCAGGCGGGGTCGACGTCTCCGTCCGCCGACGCCAACAGGCGCCTGAGCATCCGCACGGTGTCCGGCGCAGGATGCGGACCGACCCCCGTTCGCGTGGCAGGATCTCCGTTCGCTTCCGTTTCCCCTCCAGAAAGGACCGATGTGCCCGAAGACGTCCTCCCCGTGATCGGCTCGATCGCGCTCGCCGTGGTGATCGCGGTCGTGATCGCCGTGGTCGCGACCGCCGTCGTCGCCCTCGTGCTGCGCTCGGTCGGCAAGCGCAAGACCTGGGCGCGCCTGCTGATCCGGCGTCTGCGCATTCCGTTCCGCGTGCTGCTGATGACCATCGCGGTCTGGGCCGCGCTCGCCGCCACCGTGTCGGGCGACCCCTGGCCGGGTCTCGTGCAGCGGGTGTTCCAGATCGCCACGATCGGCGCGGCGGCGTGGGTGATCGGATCCCTGTTCGTGTTCCTCGAGGACCTGGGCGCCGAGCGCTACCGGACCGACACTGCCGACAACCGCCGGGCACGCCGCCTCCGCACGCAGATGACGATCATCCGGAGGGTCGCCGTGGCGGCCGTCGTGGTCATCGCGATCGGCGCCTCGCTGCTGACCTTCCCCGAGGCCCGCACGGCCGGTGCGAGCCTCCTGGCCTCGGCCGGCGTGCTCTCGATCGTGGCGGGCCTGGCCGCGCAGTCGAGCCTCACGAACATCTTCGCCGGGATGCAGCTCGCCTTCAGCGACGCCATCCGCCTGGACGACGTGGTGATCGTCGAGACCGAGTGGGGGCGGATCGAGGAGATCACGCTGACCTACGTCGTCGTCCACCTCTGGGACGACCGCCGCCTGGTGCTGCCCACGAACTACTTCACGACCCAGCCGTTCCAGAACTGGACCCGCACCGGGTCCGAGCTGCTCGGCGCCGTCGAGCTCGACCTGGACTGGCGGGTCAGCCCCGAGCAGATGCGCGAGGAGCTGCACCGCATGCTCGAGGAGACCGATCTCTGGGACCGGCGCACCAGCGTGCTGCAGGTGACCGACGCGACGGGCGGCTTCGTCCGGATCCGGGTGCTCGTCACGGCGAAGGACGCGCCGACGCTCTTCGACCTGCGCTGCTACGTGCGCGAGCGGCTCGTCTCGTGGCTGCACGAGAACGACCCCGTCGCCCTCCCGCGTCAGCGCGTCGAGATGGAGCGGGAGCCCGCTCCCGCCGCGACCCCGCGCCGGCACGGCTCCTCCGCCCCGGACAACCTGTTCTCGGGCGACGAGCGCTCGAACGAGCGGGGGGCGATGTTCACAGGTCTCATCGACCTGCGGGACACCCCGAAGCGGGACACCCCGAAGCGGGACACCCCGAAGCGGGAGCTGCCGCCGCGGGACTGACTCCTGCGAGGACGCCGCTCCCACGGCCGCGCCCGGGGTGCGCGCGGCGAGCGGCGTCCCGCAGGGCGGTCAGCGGTTCACGGAGCTCATGTCGGCGTAGCGGTCGCCGACGGGGGCCTCGAGCGCGCCGAGGACGTCGAGCTGCTCCGCGGTCAGCACGAGGGCGTCCGCGGCCGCGTTCTCCTCGATGCGCGAGACGCGCTTGGTGCCCGGGATCGGAGCGATGTCCTCGCCCTGGGCGAGCAGCCAGGCGAGCGCCACCTGCGCGGCGGTCGCGTCCGCCTCTGCCGCCACACGGTCGACGGCCTCCACGATGCGGAGGTTCGCCTCCAGCGCTCCGTCGGCGAAGCGGGGGTTGTCGCGGCGGAAGTCGTCGCTGCCCAGCTCGGCGACCGAGCGGATGCTGCCCGTGAGGAAGCCGCGGCCCAGCGGCGAGTACGGGACGAAGCCGATGCCGAGCTCGCGGAGGACCGGCAGCACCTCCGCCTCGGGGTCGCGGGTCCACAGCGAGTACTCGGACTGCACAGCGGTGACCGGGTGCACGGCGTGAGCGCGCCGGATCGTCGCGGGCGCCGCCTCCGAGAGGCCGTAGCCGCGGAGCTTGCCCTCCTGGATCAGCTCCGCGAAGGCCCCGGCGGTCTCCTCGACCGGGACGCCCGGGTCCATGCGGTGCTGGTAGTAGAGGTCGATGCGGTCGGTGCCGAGGCGCGCGAGCGAGCCCTCGACGGCGAGCCGCAGGTTCTCCGGGGAGCCGTCGAGTCCGCGGCCCCCGTCGCCGCGGTGTCGGATCATGCCGAACTTGCTCGCCAGCACCACCTCGTCGCGGCGGCCTGCCAGCGCGCGGCCGAGCAGCTCCTCGTTGGTGTACGGGCCGTAGATCTCGGCGGTGTCGAGGAACGTGACGCCGAGCTCGAGGGCGCGGTGCACGGTGCGGATCGACTCCGCGTCGTCGGTGCCGGCGCCGGTGTAGAACGCCGACATGCCCATCGCGCCGAGACCGAGGCGCGAGACCTCGAGAGCGGCGACGTCGGATCCGAGGGTGATCGTCTTCATCAGTGGGTGGTCCTCTCCTGGTACGCCGCGATCTTGATGTCGATCGCGGCGAGGCTGGCGTGTGTCCGGGCGAGCTGCGCCTCGACCTCCTCGCGGTGCGTCCGGAGCAGCGCGAGGCGCTCCGGCTCCGTGGCGGGCCCGATCCGGAGGAGCCGGGCGTACTCGCGGATCCTCGCGATCGGCATCCCGGTCGCGCGGAGCTTGGTGAGGAAGTCGACCCAGCCGAGGTCGGCCGGCCGGTAGCGGCGGTGCTGCGACGAGGCGCGCTCGACCGGGTCGAGCATGAGCCCGGCGCGCTCGTAGTAGCGCAGGGTGTGCACGGTGAGACCGGTGACGGCGGCGACCTGCGAGATCGACAGCACCTCCGGCTCGGCCGGGGCGGCGGTGGCGGTGGACATGGCGTCAACCTACGACTTCGAGTGCGCTCGAGGTCAAGCGGGAGCGGGCGACTCAGCCGACCTCGCGGCTGAAGCCCAGGAGGGCCTCGGCGATGCGGGCGTTCGCCTCCTCGTGGCTGATGGTCGCCTCGCCGTCGCCCGCCTGCGGCCCGTACCAGCCGAAGTCGGCGTGGTTGGCGCCGTCGATCTCGACGAGGTCGGCGGAGGAGGGCAGCCGGACGCTCGCGTCGGCGACCTTCTCCGGCGTGCTGAGCCCGTCCTCCGATCCGCTGACACTGAGGACGGGGAGCCCGGAGCCCGAGAGGTCGTTCGCGCAGTAGCTGCCGAGCAGCACAAGGCCCGCCACCGCCGGGTCCTCGGCCCACTGGCAGGCCTTCACGCCGCCGAGGGAGTGGCCGCCGACGAGCCAGCGTTCGACGCCCTCGGCCTGGCTGGTGAAGGTCTCGAGCGAGCGGAGATCGAAGAAGGCCAGGTGCAGGATCGGCCGCGTGATCACGACGGTCGCCCCGGCCTCGACCAGCGGAGCCAGGGTCGCCTCGTAGGAGGAGGCGTCGACCTTCGCTCCGGGGATGAAGACCAGGCCCGTGCCGGCCAGCTCACCGGTCGAGGTCGGCGTCATCACGAGCGCGTCGTCCGTGCGCTCGACCGCGATCGCCGGATCGGCGCGCACGCGGGCGAGGGCGTCCTCGTCGGGGCCGCTGACGATCGAGCTCCAGGTGAGGAAGCCGAGGACCGCGACTCCGAGGACTCCGCCGATGCTCGCGAGAACGACGCGGCGGCGCCTCATCGGGCTGCCGCGATCGCGTCGGCCGCCTGCACCAGGGCGAGGTGGGAGAGGGCCTGGGGAGTGTTCCCCGCGTGCCGGCGGCCCTCGACGTCGTACTCCTCCGAGAGGAGGCCCACGTCGTTGCAGAGCCCGACGAGCCGGTCCATCAGGGTCCGCGCGTCGTCGATCCGGCCGGAGTCGGCGTACTGCCGGACGAGCCAGAAGGAGCAGGCGAGGAACGGGTGCTCGCCGCCGGCGAGGCCGTCGACCGAGGACTCGGTCCGGTAGCGGTGCAGCAGGCCGTCCTGCAGGAGCACGCGCTCCAGCTCGGCGACGGTGCCCAGCATCCGCGGGTCGTCGGCGGGGACGAAGCCGACCATCGGCAGCACGAGGAGCGACGCGTCGACCTCGGGCGAGCCGTAGGACTGCACGAAGTGGCCGCGCTCGGCGTCGAAGCCCTGGGCCTCGATCTCGGCGCGCACCTCGTCGCGGAGGCGCTCCCAGGTCTCGACCGGACCGGGCAGGCCGTTCTCGCGCACGGCGCGGACGCCCCGATCGAGCGCGGCCCAGATCATGACCCGCGAGTGCGTGAAGTGCCGCGGCTCGCCCCGGATCTCCCAGATGCCGTTGTCCGGCCGCTGCCAGTTGGTCTCGACGAAGCCCAGGAGCGCGCGCTGGAGCGGCCAGGAGAACTCCGTCTCGTCCACTCCGGCCACGCGGGCCTCGTGCAGAGCGACCATCACCTCGCCGATCACGTCCGCCTGGTACTGGTCGACGGCGGCGTTCCCGATCCGCACGGGGGAGGCGCCGTCGTAGCCGGGCAGGCTCGGCATCTCCCGCTCGGGCAGGTCGCGCTCGCCGGCGAGGCCGTACATGATCTGCACGTCCTCCGGCGCGCCCGCGACCGCGCGGAGCAGCCAGGCCCGCCACTTCTGCGCCTCCTGCTCGAACCCGTGCGCGAGCAGGGCCTGCAGGGTGAGCGAGGCGTCGCGGAGCCAGACGTAGCGGTAGTCCCAGTTGCGGGCGCCGCCGAACTGCTCCGGGAGCGAGGTGGTCGCCGCCGCGACGATGCCGCCGGTCTCGTCGTCGGTCAGGGCGCGGAGGGTCAGCAGCGAGCGGACGACGGCGTCGCGGTGCGGCCCGTCGTAGTCGATCGCCGACGCCCACTCGGACCACCAGGAGAGCGTGCGCTCCAGCGCGCGGTCGACGTCGAGGCGCTTCGGCGCCCGCTGGTGCGAGGGGAACCACGCCATCGAGAGGTCGACGACCGCGTCCGCGTCGACGTCGAACTCCGCCGCGTGGGCGTGGTCGACGGCCTTCAACCGCACTCCGCGCACCACGACCGCGTCCGGCCCGGCGACGGCGACGAGCAGCGGATCCTCGTCCGTCCCCTCCTGCCGCACCCACGGCATGGTGCGGGCGTAGTCGAAGCGGATGCGCAGCTCCTGCCGCATCCGGACGGTCCCCGACACTCCGCGCACCCGGCGCACCAGCTCGGCGCGCTCGTCGCGCAGCGGCATCACGTCGACCACCTCGACGACGCCGGTGGGCGTCGTCCACCGGGTGACCAGCGCGAGCGTGTCGCCGAGGTAGTGGCGCTCGCTCGTCGCCTCCCCGTCCACCGGCCGGAGCGACCAGCGCCCCTGGTCGTCGCCGCCGAGGAGGGCGCCGAAGACGGAGGCGGAGTCGAAGCGCGGCAGGCACAGCCAGTCGATCCCCCCGTCGCGGGAGACGAGAGCGGCCGTGCGGCAGTCGGAGAGGACGGCGTAGTCCTCGATCGGGGAGACCATGCGGCGATCCTCTCAGGTGCGGCTGTGGCCTCCCAGTCAAGGCGGAGCGGGGCTCTTCAGCGCCGCCGTAGGGTGAGCCGCATGGCACAGACCGTCTCGACCCTGCTCATCCTCGGAGCGACGGGGGACCTGTCCTCGCGGCTCCTCCTCCCCGCCGTCGGCCAGCTGCTGACCCGCGAGACCGACCGGCGGGTCCATCTCGTCGGCGCGGGACGCGAGGACTGGACCCAGGAGCACTGGCACGAGGTGCTGACCGCCTCCTTCGCCACCGTCGAGGCGCAGGGCGAGGGCGTGGACGCGCTCACCTCCGGCACGCGCTACCAGCAGGTCGACGTCACCGATCCGGAGGCGCTCGCCGCACTGCTCGCGAGCTGCGCCGGTCCGGTGGCGGTCTACTTCGCCCTCCCGCCGGCGATCGCGGCGAAGGCCTGCGAGGCGCTCGCCGCCCACGACCTGCCGGAGGGCACCGTGCTGGCGCTGGAGAAGCCGTTCGGGACCGACGAGGCGAGCGCGCACGCCCTCAACCAGCGCCTCGCCGCGCTGGTCCCCGAGGACCGCATCCACCGCGTCGACCACTTCCTCGGCCGCGCGACCGTGATGAACGTGCTCGGCCTGCGCTTCGCCAACCGGATCCTCGAGCCGCTGTGGTCGGCCGAGCACATCGAGAGCGTCGAGATCGTCTACGACGAGCAGCTGGCCCTCGAGGGGCGGGCGAGCTACTACGACGGCGCGGGCGCGCTGACCGACATGATCCAGAGCCACCTGCTGCAGGTCCTCGCGGTGATCGCGATGGAGCCGCCGTCCTCGCTCGACGCGGCCGACCTCCGGGACGCGAAGTCGATCGTCCTGCGCGCCACCCGCCTGCACGGCGACGACCCCGCCGCGAGCTCGCGCCGCGCCCGCTACACGGCGGGGACGATCGACGGACGCGAGCTGCCCGCCTACGCGGACGAGAAGGGCGTGGACCCCGCTCGCCGGACCGAGACGCTGGCCGAGCTGGTCGTCGAGATCGACACCTGGCGCTGGGCAGGCGTGCCGTTCACCCTCCGCTCCGGCAAGGCGCTCGGGGAGCGGCGGCGCGAAGTGGTCATCCGCTTCAAGCCGGTGCCGCACCTGCCCCGCGGCTTCGTCGGCACCGAGGCGCCGTCCGTGCTGCGGCTGTTCCTCGCGCCCGACCAGATGTCGCTCGAGCTGAACATCAACGGCCCCGGCGACCCGTACACGCTCGAGCGCGCCTCGCTGGAGGCGACCTTCGGCGCGGGCGAGCTGCTGGCGTACGGCGAGGTCATCTCGGGGATCCTCGACGACGACCCGTCGCTCTCGGTCCGCGGGGACGCCGCCGAGGAGTGCTGGCGCATCGTGCAGCCCGCGATCGACGCGTGGCACGCGGACCGGGTGCCGCTCGACGAGTACCCGGCGGGCAGCGAGGGCCCCGGGAGCTGGCCGACGCTCTGACGGGCGGCCGGGGGAGGGGCGGCCGCGGGGGATCTCGAGACGGCGGCCGCGCCGCCTCCTCGATCAGCGGGAAGGGCGACGTCGCTCGTCGGGTCGGCCGGAGGGCGAGCCCGCCGGCCGACCGCTCGGGTCAGGAGCGGGTCGGGACGGGGGCGTCGGCGGGGGCCGGCTCCGCCCAGACGGCGATCGGCTTCGGCTCCCAGGTGAGGGCGGCCGGCTCCACCGGGGGAGTCGAGGCGCGCATCACGGGGATCGCCTCGGTGACCGGGGACGACGTCCGCTCGGCGCCGGCGCGGAGCTGCTCCTCCTGGATGGCGGCGGAGAGCTCGTGGGCGAGGGAGCGAGAGAGCATCCCGTGGAAGATCGGGTCGCGGTCGTCGTGGCTGCGGCGCGTGACGACCCAGGCGCCCTCGGATCCGACGAAGGCCGCGAGCCGCTCGTGGACGACGGCGAAGAGCTCGTCCTGCGTGAGGACGGGGGCCGCCTCGACGACCTCGGGGGCCGCCTTGCGACGCCTCAGACGAAACCTCATGACGAACCCCGTTTCCCGTGCCGGCAGCGACTGGGAACAGTGTCGCCGCCACCGGGTCGGGAGACCGGCTGACACGCCGCCCCGCGGGGAGGCGGCGCGTCAGGAGGGCCTAGCGGTCGCGCTTCCTGCCGCGCTCCTCCTTGACGATCTCCTTCGAGTCGTAGGACACGGAGCCCAGGGCGACGGTGACCGAGATGGCCCAGCTGACCCACTGGAGGGCCAGGCGCCAGTCGCGCGGGCCCTTGCGCGTGGTCTGCAGGATCGACCAGCCGCCGACGATCGCGCTGATGACGCTGGAGTTGAGGATGAACTTGCGCATGCGTGTGCCTCCCGTGTTCACCCCGACGCTAGCGGGTGCGAAAGCTCTCAGAGGAACGCTTGACAGCACCGAGGGGTTGTCCCGCTACGGTGGATCGCCGCCGGGACCCGAATCCTCGAGCCGGGGCACGCCGAGGAGAACGGGAACGACATGCGCACGGCTGTGATCGGGGCGGTGCTGCTCGTCGTCGGGGCGGTGGCCGTCGTCACGGGGGTCCTCCCGATGGACGCGCTGGGCGAGCTGGTCGAGCGGACGGCGCCGATCCTCGGCTTCGTGGTCGCGGTGACCGTGGTCGCCGAGCTGGCCTCCGAGGCCGGCGTCTTCACCGTGGTCGCCGAGCGCTCCGCCGAGTGGGGCCGCGGGCGGACCGCGGTGCTCTGGCTGCTGGTGGTGGCGATGGCCGTCGTCAGCACGGTGTTCCTCTCGCTCGACACGACCGCCGTGCTCCTGACCCCGGTCGTGGTCCTGCTCGCGGCGCACGTGCGCGTCCCGCCCCTGCCGTTCGCGATGGCCACGGTCTGGCTGGCGAACTGCGCCTCCCTCCTCCTCCCCGTCTCGAACCTCACCAACCTGCTCGCGCAGCGGCGCCTGGGGGTCGAAGGCCCCTTCGCCTTCGCCGCGCTGACCGCGGTGCCCGCGCTCGTCGCGGCCGTCGTGCCCGTGCTGATCCTCGCGATCCGCTACCGGCGCGAGCTGGCCGGGCGCTACACCCCGGGGGAGCGGACGCCGGTGGAGGACCGGGTGCTGCTCGTCGGCG
The DNA here is from genome assembly GCF_002930845.1 of Rathayibacter sp. AY1A7. Classification (NCBI taxonomy): domain Bacteria; kingdom Bacillati; phylum Actinomycetota; class Actinomycetes; order Micrococcales; family Microbacteriaceae; genus Rathayibacter; species Rathayibacter sp. AY1A7. The sequence continues at coordinate 99,519 of NZ_PSTL01000005.1, forward strand.
CGGGGATCGTCGTGGCGCTGCTCCTGCCGGCGCTCGTCTCGGGCCTCGAGGTGTGGATCCCGGCGACGGTCGCCGCGGTCGCGCTGATCGTCCTCTTCGCGGTGCGCCGGCCCGCGGCGCTCACGCCCGCCCTCCTGCCGTGGCAGCTCGTCGTCTTCGCGGCGGGCCTCTTCGTGGCGATGGAGGCGGCGCACCAGCTCGGGCTGGGCGCGGCGCTCGCCGTGGTCGCGGGGGAGGGGAGCGGGACGCTCGACCTGCTGCGCCTCGCCGGCTCCGGCGCGGTCGCCTCCAACCTGGTCGACAACCTGCCCGCCTACCTCGCCCTCGAGCCCGTCGCGGCGGATCCGCTCCGCCTGGTCGCCCTGCTGATCGGCGTGAACGCCGGACCGCTGATCACCCCGTGGGCCTCGCTCGCCACCCTGCTCTGGCACCAGAGGCTGACCGCGCTGGGCGTGCACGTCTCGTGGCGCCAGTACGCGCTCCTCGGACTCGTCGCGGTCGTCCCGACGGTGGGCGGAGCGACGCTCGCGCTCGCCCTCGTGCAGGGCTGACCCCCCGTCCCCCGTGCGGGGCCGGCTGATAGCCTCGACGGGCACGACGACGGCTCGACCGACGAAAAGGGACCACCATTCCTCCGCACTCCGCCTCCGCCTCCTCCGCCGCTGACAGGACCGACGCCGGGACCTCGGGAGGGACAGAGCGCAACGCGTTCGTGGTCGTCTCGAACCGCCTCCCGGTGGACCGCGTCGTGGCCGAGGACGGCACCGCGTCCTGGAAGACCTCGCCCGGCGGGCTGGTCACCGCGCTCGAGCCGGTGATGCGCGCGAACGAGGGCGCCTGGGTCGGCTGGCCCGGCGTGGCCGATGAGGAGGTCGCCCCGTTCGTCGACAACGGCGTGCAGATCGTCCCCGTCGCCCTCAGCGCGCAGGAGCTCGAGGACTACTACGAGGGCTTCTCGAACGACACGCTCTGGCCGCTGTACCACGACGTGATCGCGCCCCCGACCTACCACCGCGACTGGTGGGACGCCTACGTGCGGGTCAACCAGCGCTTCGCCGAGGCGGCCGCGGCCGTGACGGAGGAGGACGGCGTGGTCTGGGTCCAGGACTACCAGCTCCAGCTCGTGCCCAAGATGCTGCGGGAGCTCCGGCCCGACGTCACGATCGGCTTCTTCAACCACATCCCGTTCCCGCCCTACGGGATCTTCGCGCAGCTCCCGTGGCGCCGGCAGATCGTCGAGGGCCTGCTCGGCGCCGACGTGATCGGCTTCCAGCGCCAGGGAGACGCGGGCAGCTTCCTCCGCGCGGTCCGGCGCCTGCTGGGCTACGACACCCGCAGCACGGTCGTCGAGGTCCCGGTCGAGGAGGAGGCCGTCGGCGGCACCCGCCGCGTCAACCGCTCGCGGCGCGGGGCGAGCGTGCGCCCGGTCGTCGCCCGGCACTTCCCGATCTCGATCGACTCCGCGTCGTTCGAGGCGATGGCGCGCACCCCCGAGATCCAGGCCCGCGCCGCCGAGATCCGCGCCGAGCTGGGCAACCCCGCGACGATCATGCTCGGCGTCGACCGGCTCGACTACACCAAGGGGATCGGCCACCGCCTGAAGGCCTTCGGCGAGCTCCTGGCGGACGGCCGCCTAACCTCCGAGGACGCGGTGCTGGTCCAGGTCGCGAGCCCGAGCCGCGAGCGCGTGGACACCTACCGGCAGCTGCGCGACGACATCGAGCTGCAGGTCGGCCGGATCAACGGCGACTACAGCACGCTCGGGCACCCGGCGATCAGCTACCTCCATCACGGCTACCCGCGCGAGGAGATGGTGGCGCTCTACCTCGCCGCCGACGTCATGCTCGTGACGGCCCTGCGCGACGGGATGAACCTCGTCGCGAAGGAGTACGTCGCGTCCCGCTTCGACAACGACGGCGTGCTCGTGCTGAGCGAGTTCGCCGGAGCGGCCGACGAGCTCAAGCAGGCCGTGCAGGTGAACCCGCACGACATCTCGGGGCTGAAGGACGCGATGGAGGCCTCGGCGCGGATGCCGCGCGTCGAGCGCACCCGGCGCATGCGCGCGCTCCGTCGCCGCGTGCTCGAGAACGACGTGGCGCGCTGGTCCGAGTCGTTCCTCTCCGCTCTCGCGGAGCACGCGGCCGGCCAGCAGCTCGACGTGCGGCCCGCCGCCCGCGGGCAGGAGGCACCGCACGGCCAGGAGGCCGAGCACCGCGACGACGCGGCCCACGGACAGGCGGCCGAGCTCGAGCGGGAGGCCGCCGACGACCGCGAGCTCGACGGCGGCGCGCGATGAGCGAGGGAGTGCCCGAGCGGCTCGCGGCGGCGCTGCGGGAGCTCGCCGCGACCGAACGGCTCCTGGTGGCCCTCGACTTCGACGGCACCCTCGCGCCCGAGGTCGACGACCCCGCCCGCGCGCGGGCGCTCCCCGAGGCGCGCGAGGCCGTGCTGCGGCTCCTCGCCCTCCCCGGCACCCGGGTCGCGCTGGTCTCCGGCCGGGCGCTCGGGAGCCTGGAGGAGGTCTCACAGCTGCCGGACGAGGCGCTGCTGGTCGGCTCCCACGGCATCGAGATCCGCCTCGACCCTGAGGAGGACGCGGTCCGGCTCGACGACGACGAGCTCGAGAAGGTGGGAGTGCTCGAGGACGTCCTGAAGGGCATCGCCCGCGGGATCGACAACGTCTGGATCGAGGACAAGCCGGCCGGCTTCGCCCTGCACACCCGCCTCGCGACCGAGCGCCACAGCCGCGTCGCCCACGTCGTCGCCCTCTCCGAGGCGCGCGCCGAGGTGCAGGGGGTCACCGTCCGCGAGGGGAAGAACGTCCTGGAGTTCTCGGTCCGCTCGACCACCAAGGGCGAGGCCGTGCAGCACCTCCGCCGCTACACCGGCGCGACCGCCGTCCTCTACGCGGGCGACGACGTGACGGACGAGGACGCCTTCGCGGTCCTCGGCTCCGGCGACGTCGGCATCAAGAGCGGCGAGGGCACCACCGCGGCCTCCTACCGGGTCCGCGGTCCCGAGCAGGTCGCGCACGCACTCCTGCTGCTGGCCGACCTGCGCGCGGAGTAGCAGCCCCCTTCCGGCGGTCAGCGCCGGCGGGTCCCGGATCGCCGACTCGCCGAGGACGGCCGTCCGCCGACGCGGGGAGCGGCCGTTCGCGACGAGTCGGAGATCCGCGGGGACGTCCGCATCCGGTGCCGCTGCCGGAGGCCGGGGCAGGAACGGGTGCGCGGGCCGGTCCGGGTCCGCCCGGCGAGCAGGGGCACCGCGCGCGAGGCGGTAACCTCATCGCATGCCGGAAATCGATTGGAAGCCCCGCTCGCGCACCGTCACGGACGGCATCGAGGCCACGACGTCGCGCGGGATGCTGCGGGCGGTCGGGATGGGCGATGACGACTGGGAGAAGCCCCAGATCGGCATCGCGTCCTCGTGGAACGAGATCACCCCCTGCAACCTCTCGCTCGAGCGCCTCGCGCGCTCCGCGAAGGAGGGCGTGCACTCCGGCGGCGGCTACCCGCTCCAGTTCGGCACCATCTCCGTCTCGGACGGCATCTCGATGGGCCACGAGGGCATGCACTTCTCGCTCGTCTCCCGCGAGGTCATCGCCGACTCCGTCGAGACCGTGATGATGGCCGAGCGCCTGGACGGCACCGTCATGCTGGCCGGCTGCGACAAGTCGCTGCCCGGCATGCTGATGGCCGCGGCCCGCCTCGACCTCGCCGCCGTGTTCGTCTACGCCGGCTCGATCGCCCCGGGCTGGGTCAAGCTCTCGGACGGCACCGAGAAGGACATCACGATCATCGACTCCTTCGAGGCCGTCGGCGGCGTCAAGGCCGGGATCATGTCCGAGGAGGACGCCAAGCGCATCGAGTGCGCCTTCGCCCCGGGCGAGGGATCCTGCGGCGGCATGTACACCGCCAACACCATGGCCAGCGTGGCCGAGGCGCTCGGCATGAGCCTGCCCGGCTCCGCCTCGCCCGCCGCCGCCGACCGCCGCCGCGACTACTTCGCCCGCAAGTCCGGCGAGGCCGTCGTCGAGCTGCTGCGCAACGGCACCACGGCCCGCGACATCCTCACCAAGGAGGCGTTCGAGAACGCGATCGCGGTGGCGATGGCCTTCGGCGGGTCGACCAACGTCATCCTGCACCTGCTCGCGATCGCCAACGAGGCCGAGGTCGACCTCACGATCGACGACTTCAACCGCATCGGCGACACGATCCCGCACATCGGCGACCTCAAGCCCTTCGGCAAGTACGTCATGAACGACGTCGACCGCCACGGCGGCGTCCCGGCCGTGATGAAGGCGCTCCTGGACGCCGGGCTGCTCCACGGCGACTGCCTGACGGTCACCGGGAGGACGGTCGCCGAGAACCTCGCCGCGATGGACATCGCGCCGCTGGACGGCGAGGTCATCCGCACCCTCGACAACCCGATCCACGCGACCGGCGGGCTCACCATCCTCAAGGGCTCGCTCGCCCCCGAGGGCGCGGTCGTCAAGACCGCCGGCTTCGACGCCTCCGTCTTCGAGGGTCCGGCCCGCGTGTTCGAGCGCGAGCGTGCCGCGATGGACGCTCTGACCGAGGGCCGGATCGAGAAGGGCGACGTGGTGGTCATCCGCTACGAGGGCCCCAAGGGCGGCCCCGGCATGCGCGAGATGCTCGCCATCACCGCCGCCATCAAGGGGGCCGGGCTCGGAAAAGATGTACTACTGTTGACGGACGGACGATTCTCAGGCGGCACAACCGGCCTGTGCATCGGCCACATAGCTCCCGAATCGGTGGACGCAGGTCCCATCGCTTTCGTTCGCGACGGAGACCCGATTCGGGTCGACATCGCCGCTCGCTCGATCGACCTACTCGTCGACGAGTCTGAGCTCGCCGCCCGCCGAGAAGGCTGGGCCCCTCTCCCTCCGCGCTACACCCGCGGTGTCCTCGCCAAGTACGCCAAGCTCGTCCGCTCGGCAGCCGAGGGCGCCGTCACCGGGTGACCCGGCCCGCTCCGGCCGGCCGCGCACTCGCGTTCCCGGGCACTCGCCTCCGGCTCTGCCCGCCGCCGCACCACCTCCTGAAGGAATCGACACCCGCATGACTCCGGATCCGTCCGCCGTGCAGCCCGCACCGACGCCCCAGCCACCCCGACCCGCCCACGCTCCCGGGGCCGCCCCCGCGGCCGAGGTCCTCACCGGAGCGCAGGCGGTCGTCCGCTCGCTCGAGATGCTCGGGATCGAGGACGTCTTCGGCCTGCCCGGCGGCGCGATCCTCCCGGTCTACGACCCGCTGATGGACTCCTCGAAGATCCGGCACATCCTGGTCCGTCACGAGCAGGGCGCCGGCCACGCCGCCGAGGGCTACGCCTCGGCGACCGGCAGGCTCGGCGTCTGCATCGCGACCTCGGGCCCCGGAGCGACCAACCTGGTCACCGCGATCGCGGACGCCTACATGGACTCCGTCCCGATGCTCGCGATCACCGGCCAGGTGTTCTCGACGCTCATGGGGACCGACGCGTTCCAGGAGGCGGACATCGTCGGCATCACGATGCCGATCACGAAGCACTCCATCCTCGTGACGCGCCCCGAGGACATCCCCTCGGCCCTCGCCTCCGCCGCGCTGATCGCCACCACCGGCCGCCCCGGCCCCGTGCTGGTCGACATCACGAAGGACGCGCAGCAGGACCAGGCGCCGTTCCTCTGGCCGCCGAAGATCGACCTGCCCGGCTACCGTCCGGTCACGAAGGCCCACGGCAAGCAGATCCAGGCCGCGGCCCAGCTGCTGGTCGAGTCGCGGAAGCCGGTGCTCTACGTGGGCGGCGGCATCATCCGCGCCCGCGCGGCCGTCGAGCTGAAGGCGTTCGCCGAGGCCTGCGGCGCCCCCGTGGTGACCACGCTGATGGCGCGCGGAGCGTTCCCGGACTCGCACGAGCAGCACCTGGGCATGCCCGGCATGCACGGCACCGTCCCCGCGGTGCTCGCGCTGCAGGAGGCGGACCTGATCCTCGCGCTGGGCTCGCGCTTCGACGACCGCGTGACCGGCAAGGCGGCGCTCTTCGCGCCCCACGCCAAGGTCGTGCACGTCGACATCGACCCGGCCGAGATCTCCAAGATCCGCACCGCCGACGTGCCGATCGTGGGCGACCTGAAGGACGTCCTCCCGGACCTCACCGACGCGTTCGCCAAGGCCTCCGCCGACGGCCGTGCCGACACCTCCGAGTGGTGGAGCTACCTCAAGGGCCTGCAGACGGAGTTCCCGCTCGGCTACACCGAGCCGAACGACGGCCTGCTCTCGCCGCAGTACGTCATCAAGCGCATCGGCGAGATCACCGGCCCCGAGGGCGTCTTCGCCTCCGGCGTCGGCCAGCACCAGATGTGGGCGGCGCAGTTCATCAAGTACGAGCGCCCCAACTCGTGGCTGAACTCCGGCGGCGCCGGCACCATGGGCTACTCCGTGCCCGCGGCGATGGGCGCCAAGGTCGGCGAGCCCGAGCGCACCGTGTGGGCGATCGACGGCGACGGCTGCTTCCAGATGACCAATCAGGAGCTCGCCACCTGCACGATCAACGACATCCCGATCAAGGTCGCGGTGATCAACAACTCCTCGCTCGGCATGGTGCGCCAGTGGCAGACCCTGTTCTACGAGGGCCGCTACTCCAACACCGACCTCAACACGGGTCACGACACCGTCCGGGTGCCCGACTTCGTGAAGCTCGCCGACGCCTACGGCGCGCTCGGCATCCGCGTCACGAAGCCGGAGGAGATCGACGACGCCATCCGCCTCGCCATCGCCACCAACGACCGGCCCGTGGTGATCGACTTCGTCGTCAGCCGCGACTCCATGGTCTGGCCGATGGTTCCGCAGGGCGTCTCCAACAGCTACGTCCAGTACGCCCGAGACCACAGCCCGACCTGGGACGACGAGGAGTAGACCCGCATGACGCACCACGTTCTCTCCCTGCTCGTCGAGGACAAGCCGGGACTGCTCACCCGTGTCGCCGGGCTGTTCGCCCGCCGCGGCTTCAACATCGAGTCGCTGGCGGTCGGTCCGACCGAGCTGGCCGGGCTCTCGCGCATCACGGTCGCCGTGGACGTCGAGGACCTGCCGCTCGAGCAGGTCACGAAGCAGCTCAACAAGCTCGTCAACGTGATCAAGATCGTCGAGCTCGACACCGACCAGTCGGTCCAGCGCGAGCACCTGCTCGTCAAGGTCCGCGTCGACAACGTCACGCGCTCGCAGGTGCTCGAGGCCGTCACGCTCTTCCGCGCCCGCGTGGTCGACGTCGCGACGGACGCCCTGGTGATCGAGGTCACCGGCGACACCGGCAAGACCAACGCGTTCCTGCGGGTGATCGAGCCCTACGGCATCAAGGAGATCGCGCAGTCGGGCCTGCTCGCCATCGGGCGCGGCTCCAAGTCGATCACCGAGCGCGTCTTCAAGAACTGACCGCGAACTCTCCACTACAGAAAAGGACTCACCACGTGACCGAGCTCATCTACGACGCCGACGCCGACCTCTCCATCATCCAGTCCAAGAAGGTCGCGATCGTCGGCTACGGCTCGCAGGGCCACGCGCACGCGCAGAACCTCCGCGACTCCGGCGTCCAGGTCGTCATCGCGCTGAAGGAGGGGTCGAAGTCGACCGCCAAGGCCGAGGACGACGGCTTCGAGGTCAAGAGCGTCGCCGACGCCGCGGCCTGGGCCGACCTGATCATGATCCTCGCGCCGGACCAGCACCAGCGCGCGATCTACAGCGAGCAGATCGCCTCCGCGCTGACCGAGGGCAAGACCCTCGCCTTCGCGCACGGCTTCAACATCCGCTTCGGCTACATCGAGGCGCCCGCGGGCGTCGACGTCATCCTCATCGCGCCGAAGGCCCCCGGCCACACCGTGCGCCGCGAGTTCGTCGCCGGCCGCGGCATCCCGGACATCATCGCCGTCGAGAACGACGCGACCGGCACCGCCTGGGAGACCGCGAAGTCCTACGCGAAGGCCATCGGCGGCACCCGCGCCGGCGTCATCAAGACCACCTTCACCGAGGAGACCGAGACCGACCTGTTCGGCGAGCAGGCCGTGCTCTGCGGCGGCACCTCGCAGCTCGTCCAGTACGGCTTCGAGACCCTCGTCGAGGCCGGCTACCAGCCCGAGATCGCCTACTTCGAGGTGCTGCACGAGCTCAAGCTCATCGTCGACCTCATGTGGGAGGGCGGCATCGCCAAGCAGCGCTGGAGCGTCTCCGACACCGCCGAGTACGGCGACTACGTCTCCGGCCCGCGCGTCATCGACCCGCGCGTGAAGGAGAACATGAAGGCCGTCCTCGGCGACATCCAGAGCGGCGCCTTCGCGAAGCGCTTCATCGGCGACCAGGACGCGGGCGGACCCGAGTTCCAGGAGCTGCGCGCCAAGGGCGAGAAGCACCCGATCGAGGAGACCGGCCGCGAGCTGCGCAAGCTCTTCGCCTGGAAGCAGACCGACGAGGACTACACCGACGGCAGCGTCGCGCGCTAGTCGCACCGCGTCGACCGGGGGAGCCCCGGCCCGACGAGGGACCCGTCCACCGGGATCCCCTCGCCGGGCAGGGGCTCCTCCGCGTCCGGGGCGCGACTACCGCTCGAGCTCGCGGACGAGACGGCGGAGACCGCCCTTCGGCGGGACGAGGACGGGGTCCGGCCACCGGGGCGAGAGGTGGTCGCCGAGCGTCACCCGGCGCAGCTTGCGGCCGACGAGGGGGAGGACCCAGTCGGCCGCCCAGCGGCGCTGCTCGCGCAGCCGCGCGCGGAGGCGGAGCGGCTCGGGAGCGTCCCAGGGCCCGGTCGAGATCGTGTGCGGCACGCCGAGCGTGTCGAGCACGCGGCCGGCCAGGACGCGGTGGCCGCGCTTGGAGAGGTGCATCCGGTCGGGCGACCAGAGCACGGGGGAGTGGAACTCCCGCATCGCCCAGTAGTCGACGAGGATCGCGCCCCGCTCGCGGGCGATCCGGCGGACGGCGCTGTTGTAGAGGTGGTTGCGGCGCAGGAACATCCGCGGGGCGGGCAGTCCCGGGATGTCGACGCCGGTGAAGAGCACGAGGGAGGCGCCGGTGGTCGCGAGCGCGTCGACGAGCGCCTCGTAGCGGGTGATCAGATCGACGGTGTCGGTGCCGAGGTCGAGGATGTCGTTGCCGCCGGCGTACAGCGTGATCAGAGTGGGGCGGAGCGCGAGGGCGGGCGCGAGCTGGTCCTCGGTGATCTGGGCGAGGCGCTTCGAGCGGACGGCGAGGTTCGCATACTCCCAGCCCGGCTCGGCCTTCGCCAGGCGCTCGGCGACGCGGTCGGCCCAGCCGCGCACCCCGTTCGGCAGGCGCGGGTGCGGGTCGCCGACCCCCTCCGTGAAGGAGTCGCCGAGGGCGACGAAGCGGCGGCGGCGGTCGTCCATCCGCTCAGCCTCGCCCCCGGGGGAGGACGCGGGGTGTCCGCCGGGTGTCGGGGAGGCGGCGGCGGGCTCCGAGCCTCCTGCGAGGTGCGCGCGGCTAGGGTGTTGCGGTGATCGATGGTGGACCGGGCCGCTCCCCGGAGGACGACGACGCGGCGACCCCGCCGGTGGACCGCGGGCCGGACGCCGGCCCGGAGGACGACGCCGACGACGAGGCCCTGGAGTGGGCGGGTGAGGGCTCGGACCCGACGCTCGCCGCGGGGACCGCGCGCGTGCGCCGGACGCCCCGCACGGACGCGGGGGCGGACCCGGCGGACGACGGCTCGGACGACGACGACCCCGAGGTCGAGGACCCCGCCGACGAGGCCGCATCCTCGTCCGCTCTGCTGATCGCCGCGGGCATCGCGGCCGGCCTCTACCTCCTGTACGCCATCGCCTGGGCGATCACGGCGACGCGGCAGTCCCCGGTCGCCGCGGCCGGCTTCGCGGGCGATGCGCTCGGCGGCGCCCTCTACTCGCTCGGGCTCTGGCTGGCGGTCCTGGCGCCGCCGGTGTGGTTCGCCGTGGTGCTCCTCGCCACCCGCGACTCCCGGGTGCGCACCCGCGTGCTCTGGCTGGTCGCCGGACTAGTCCTCCTCGCTCCGCTGCCGTTCCTGAAGGGGGCCTGATGACCGACTCGACCCGGGCCACCCTCGGCGGGACCGGCCGGCGCGACCGGCCCGGCCGGCGCCTGGCCGCCTCCGTCCTCGCCGCCGTGGTGTTCGCGCTCTTCTTCGCCTGGGACGTCTGGGAGGCGGTCGGCAACCTGATCGGCCTGCGCAGCTACGCGGCCTCCCTCGGCACCGATCTGAATCCGACGGGCTGGGCGGTGCTCCTGCTCGGCCCGGTGCTGCCGGTCGCCTGCTTCGTCGCCGCCGTCCTGCTCGGGCGCCGCCGGGGGCTCCCGGCGCGCGTCGGACTGCTCGCGGCGGCCCTCTGCCTCTCGGCGGCGCTCTCGCTCGACGTGCAGCTCGTCCTCGGCGTCGAGAGCCTGGTCTCGCTGAGCTGACCGGCGGCGTCACACGGCGCGGGGCGCGCGCACCCCTCCGCTACAGTGTCGGGGGGCTGCCGACGCCCCCGCCTCGGTGCCCGCTCCGTCCCCTCTCCGAAGGAAGCGCCTCTCGTGACAAAGCCGGTCGTCCTGATCGCCGAAGAACTCTCGCCCGCCACCGTGGACGCGCTCGGTCCCGACTTCGAGATCCGCTCCGTGGACGGCACCGACCGCCCGGCGCTGCTCGAGGCCCTCGCCACGGCGCACGCGATCCTCGTGCGCTCCGCGACGCAGGTCGACGCGGAGGCGATCGCCGCGGCCCCCTCGCTCCAGGTGATCGCCCGCGCCGGTGTGGGTCTGGACAACGTCGACATCACCGCCGCGACCGCCGCGGGCGTCATGGTCGTGAACGCGCCGACCTCGAACATCATCTCGGCCGCCGAGCTCACCGTCGGCCACATCCTGAGCCTCGCCCGCCACATCCCCGCCGCGCACAGCGCGCTCGCGCAGGGCCTCTGGAAGCGCTCGAAGTACACGGGCGTCGAGCTCTACGAGAAGACCGTCGGCATCATCGGCCTCGGCCGCATCGGCGCGCTGATCACCGCGCGCCTGCAGGCCTTCGGTGTGAACGTCGTCGCCTACGACCCCTACGTGACCAGCGCCCGCGCGCAGCAGCTCGGCGTCACGCTCCTCTCCCTGGAGGAGCTGCTGGCCGAGAGCGACTTCATCACGATCCACATGCCGAGGACCCCCGAGACGACGGGCATGATCTCGGACGATCAGCTGGCGCTGATGAAGCCGTCGGCGTTCATCGTGAACGTGGCCCGCGGCGGCCTCATCGACGAGGACGCGCTGCACCGCGCGCTCGTCGCGAAGACCATCGCGGGCGCCGGACTCGACGTGTTCGTGAAGGAGCCGCCGACCGGATCGCCGCTGCTCGCCCTCGAGAACGTGGTCGTCACTCCGCACCTCGGGGCCTCGACCGACGAGGCGCAGGAGAAGGCCGGCGTCTCGGTCGCCCGCTCGGTGCGCCTCGCGCTCTCGGGCGAGCTCGTGCCGGACGCCGTGAACGTCGCCGGCGGCGTGATCGACGAGTACGTGCGCCCCGGCATCCCGCTGGTCGAGAAGCTCGGCCAGGTCTTCTCGGGCCTCGCGGACTCGCCGGTCACCTCCATCGACGTCGAGGTGCGCGGCGAGCTCGCCGGCTACGACGTGAAGGTCCTCAAGCTGGCGGCTCTCAAGGGCGTGTTCACCAACGTGGTCTCGGAGACGGTGTCCTACGTCAACGCGCCGGTGCTCGCGGAGCAGCGCGGCATCGAGGTGCGCCTGATCACGGAGCCGGTCTCGGACGAGTACCGCAACGTGATCACGCTGCGCGGCGCGCTCTCGGACGGCTCGCAGATCTCGGTCTCGGGCACGCTGACCGGCACCAAGCAGGTCGAGAAGATCGTGGCGATCAACGGCTACGACGTCGAGGTCCCCCTCGCGAAGCACCTCGTCGTCATGAGCTACGTCGACCGCCCCGGGATCGTCGCGGTCTACGGCCGTGAGTTCGGCGACGCCGCGGTCAACATCGCGGGCATGCAGATCGCGCGCACCGAGGCGGGCGGCAAGGCGCTCTCGGTGATCACCATCGACTCCCCCGCCCCCGACGGCCTGCTCGAGAAGGTCCGCGTCGCGATCGACGCCGACCTCATGCAGGAGATCGACATCACCGAGCAGTGAGCACGCGGCGGTTCGCTCAGGTCGACGTCTTCGGCGCCGCGCCGTTCCGGGGCAACCCGGTGGCGGTCGTCGTCGACGGCGACGGCGTGGGCGACGCCGCGATGGCGGAGTTCGCGCGCTGGACGAACCTCTCCGAGACGACCTTCCTCCTCCGCCCGAGCGACCCCGCGGCCGACTACCGGCTGCGGATCTTCACGCCGGGCGGGGAGCTGCCCTTCGCCGGGCACCCGACCCTCGGGAGCGCGCACGCCTGGCTCGCGGCCGGAGGGACGGCCCGCGCGGCGGGGGAGCTCGTGCAGGAGTGCGCCGCGGGTCTCGTCCGGCTGAGGGTGACGGAGGAGGGCATCGCCTTCGCCGCCCCGCCCCGCCGGCGGACCGGACCGGTCGACGAGGCGACGCTCGAGCGGGTGGCTGCGGCTCTGCGGATCCCGCGCGCGGAGATCCTCTACCACGAGTGGGTCGACAACGGTCCCGGCTGGCTGGCCGTGCGGCTCGCGTCGGCGGAGCAGGTCCTCGCGCTGCGGCCGGACCAGGCTCTCCTCGCCGGGCTCCCCGTCGGCGTCGTGGGCGAGCATCCGGCGGGAGGCGAGTGCGCGGTCGAGGTGCGGGCGTTCATCCCCGACGCCGGTGTGTCCGAGGACCCGGTGACGGGGAGCCTCAACGCGGGGATCGCCCAGTGGCTGATCGGCAGCGGCGTGCTGCCCGAGCGCTACACGGCCGCTCAGGGGGCGGCGTTGGGCCGAGCCGGGCGCGTGCGCGTCGAGAGCACGGACGGCGCGATCTGGATCGGCGGCGCGACGGTGACCCTGATCGACGGCGTCGTCGAGCTGTAGCGGGTCCGCCGGGGCGGCGCGGCTCAGCTCCCGAGGAGGCGCTGGACGACCGCGAGGACGTCCTCGGCCTCGCCGCGCGACGGCGAGCCCGTGGGGAGCAGGGCGGAGTTGTAGTAGAGCCCGTCGCTCATCAGGACGATCGCCCGGGCGACGAGCGGGTCGCCCACGGCGTCGGCGACCACCTCGTTCCAGCTGTCGTGGATCCGCGCGAGGCCCCCGCTGGCGCGCTCGTCGTGCCCTTGCGCGATGCGCGACACGGCGAGGATCGTGCGGTCGAAGGCCGAGTCGGCGGCGAAGGAGGTGCGCAGCAGGTAGGCGACCACGCCCTCGGGAGCAGCGAGGCTCTGCGCGGCGTCCGCCTCCCGCCGCGCGTCGAGGCGCTGCAGGAGCCCGTCGACGAGGGCGTCCTTCGAGGGGAAGTGGTAGAGCAGCCCGCCCTTGGAGACTCCGGCCTCGCGGGCGACGGCGTCGAGGGTCGCGGCGCGCTCGCCCTGCTCGATGAGGAGCTGCTCGAACGCGTCGAGGACGCGGTCGCGGGCGGGGGCAGGAGGCACGGCGACCATCCTACGGCGGATCAGTGGCGACTGTACCGGCTGGACGGTATACTCTCTCCGTTCTCCTCTGAAAGGTCGTCCCCGTGTCCGCGCGCACCGCTCCCGTCTCCACCCACGACACCGCCGGCGCCGCCGACCGGGTCGGGCGACGCGCCTGGGTGGCGCTCGCGGTGCTGATGCTCCCGGTGCTGCTGGTCTCGGTCGACAACACGGTGCTGAACTTCGCGCTCCCCTCGATCGCCGAGGATCTGGGGCCCTCCGGCACCGAGCTGCTGTGGATCGTCGACGCCTACCCGCTGGTGCTCGCGGGCCTGCTGGTGGCGATGGGCAGCCTCGGCGACAGGGTCGGGCGGCGGCGCCTCCTGCTGGTCGGCGCGGTCGGCTTCGCCGCCGTCTCGGTCGTGGCCGCGTTCGCTCCCACCGCCGCGGCGCTCATCGGCGCCCGCGCGGCACTGGGCTTCTTCGGCGCGATGCTGATGCCCTCGACGCTCTCGCTCCTGCGCAGCGTCTTCCCCGACCGCGACCAGCGCCGCCTCGCGATCGCGATCTGGGCGACCGGCTTCGCCGTGGGCTCGGGCATCGGCCCTCTCGTCGGCGGCGTGCTGCTCGAGCACTTCCCCTGGGGGTCGGTGTTCCTGCTCGCGGTGCCCGTGCTGCTCCCGCTGGTCGTCCTGGTGCCGATCCTGGTGCCGGAGTCGCGCGACCCGCAGCCCGGCCCGGTCGACGTGGTCAGCATCCTGCTGTCGCTGGCGACCATGGCGCCGGTCGTCTACGCGGTGAAGTCCTTCGCCGAGCACGGGATCGACGCGGTCGGCGTCGCGGCGCTCGTCGTGGGCGTCGTCTCGGGAGTTCTGTTCGTCCGCCGCCAGCAGCGCCGGGCCTCGCCGATGCTCGATCTCTCGCTCTTCCGCCGCGGCTCGTTCAGTGCGGCGATCGTGGTCAACCTCCTCAGCGTCACCGCGCTGGTCGGCGGGCTCTTCTTCCTCTCGCAGCACCTGCAGCTCGTGGTCGGGCTCTCGCCCCTGGAGGCGGGCCTCGTGCTCGTGCCGGGCCTCGCCGTGATGATCCTGGCCGGGCTCGGCGTGGTGCCGATCGCGCGCCGCGTCGCTCCGCGCCTCGTCGTCCCGGCCGGACTGCTGGTCTCGGCCGTCGGGTACATCCTGCTGGCCCTCGGCAGCGGGGCGCCCGGAGGAGCGTCCGCGCTCACCGTCGCCGTCGCCTTCGCGTTCCTCGGCCTGGGCATCGGTGCGGCCGAGACGGTGTCGAACGAGCTGATCCTGGCCAACGCGCCCGCCGACAAGGCCGGTGCGGCCTCCGCCGTCTCCGAGACCGCCTACGAGCTCGGCGCGGTCCTCGGCACCGCGACGCTCGGCACGGTCCTCACCGCCGTGTACCGCGGGGGAGTCGTGCTGCCCGAGGGCCTCGACGCCGCGCAGGCGCAGCGGGCCGGGGAGACCCTCGGCGGCGCCGTCTCGGTCGCCGGCGAGCTGCCCGCCGACTCCGCCGCGAGCCTCGTCGCGTCGGCGAGCGCGGCGTTCGACTCGGGCGTCGGCTGGTCGGCCTGGCTCGGTGTCGTCCTCGTGCTGGCCGCCGCCGCGGTCGGCGCCTGGCGCCTCCGCCGGAGCTGACGCTCCTCCTCTCCTCCCGAGGGAGGCCGCCCGGGACGCGCAGCGACTCCCGGGCGGCCCCTCGCCCGCCCGGCGGGGCGCGTGCCCCGGACCGCGGCGCGGGCGGGCCGCGAGTACGCTGGGGGGACTCCGACCCCGTACGCCTGAGGACCGCCATGCCCCGCACCGTGAAGCTCGCCGTCATCCCCGGAGACGGGATCGGGCCCGAGGTGACCGCCGAGGCCGTCAAGGTCCTCGGCGCCGTCACCGCCGACTCCGACCTGGTGCTCGAGACGACCACCTTCTCGCTCGGCGCCGCCCGCTACCTCGAGACCGGCGACGTCCTCACCGACGAGGACCTCGCGGCGATCGCGGGGCACGACGCGATCCTCCTGGGCGCCGTCGGCGGAGCACCGGGCGACCCGCGCCTCCGGGACGCGAACATCGAGCGCGGGCTGCTCCTGCGGCTGCGCTTCGAGCTCGACCACTACGTCAACCTGCGGCCCACCCGTCTCTACGCGGGCGTCCCCTCGCCGCTCGCGGCTCCCGGCGAGGTCGACTTCGTGGTCGTCCGCGAGGGCACGGAGGGCCCCTACGTCGGCACCGGCGGCTCGATCCGGCAGGGCACCCCGCACGAGGTCGCCAACGAGGTGTCGGTCAACACCGCCTACGGCGTCGAGCGCGTCGTCCGCCACGCGTTCAAGCTCGCCCGCATGCGCCGCTCCCGGCTGACGCTCGTCCACAAGACGAACGTCCTCGTCTTCTCCGGCTCGCTCTGGAAGCGGATCGTCGACGAGGTGGGGGCCGCCTTCGAGGACGTGGCCGTCGACTACCTCCACGTGGACGCCGCCACGATCTTCCTCGTGACCGACCCTGCTAGGTTCGACGTCATCGTCACCGACAACCTCTTCGGCGACATCCTGACCGATCTGGCCGGCGCGATCAGCGGCGGCATCGGACTCGCGGCCTCGGGCAACATCAACCCCGACGGCGCGTTCCCCAGCATGTTCGAGCCGGTCCACGGATCCGCGCCCGACATCGCCGGACGGCAGCTCGCCGACCCGACCGCCGCGATCCTCTCGGCGGCGATGCTGCTGGACCACCTCGGCCGGAGCGACGAGGCCGCCCGCGTCACCGCGGCCGTGACCGCCGACATCGAGTCGCGCGACGGCACCCCGCGCTCCACGGCCGCGATCGGCGACTCCGTCGTCGCCCGCCTCCGCTGATCCCC
This sequence comes from Rathayibacter sp. AY1A7, assembly GCF_002930845.1. Taxonomy (NCBI): domain Bacteria; kingdom Bacillati; phylum Actinomycetota; class Actinomycetes; order Micrococcales; family Microbacteriaceae; genus Rathayibacter; species Rathayibacter sp. AY1A7. Next base: position 115,896 of record NZ_PSTL01000005.1, read on the forward strand.
CGCAGAAGGACACCACCACGATGAGCACCGACTCCGCCCCCGCCGACCTCGCCTTCGAGGTGACCGCCGCCCCCGCGCCCCGCTCCGCCGAGGAGCGCGCCCGGATCCTCGCGAACCCCGGCTTCGGCATGCACTTCACCGACCACATGGTCGGCCTCCGCTGGACCCGCACGGACGGCTGGCACAGCGCCCGCGTCGAGCCCTACGGCCCGCTCGCGCTCGACCCCGCCGCCGCCGTCCTGCACTACGCGCAGGAGATCTTCGAGGGGATGAAGGCCTACCGCCACGAGGACGGCTCCGTCTGGACCTTCCGCCCCGAGGCGAACGCGCGCCGCCTGCAGCGCTCGGCCCGCCGCCTCGCGCTGCCGGAGCTCCCGACGGACCTCTTCGTCGAGTCGCTGCGGCAGCTGATCGCGGTCGACGGCGACTGGGTCCCCTCGGAGCCGGAGACCAGCCTCTACCTGCGCCCGTTCATGTTCGCGCAGGAGGCGTTCCTCGGCGTGCGCGCGGCCGAGGACGTCGGCTACTACGTGATCGCCAGCCCCGCCGGCGCCTACTTCTCGGGCGGGGTCGCACCTGTGTCGATCTGGCTCTCCACCTCCTACGCCCGGGCGGGCAAGGGCGGCACGGGAGCGGCGAAGACGGGCGGCAACTACGCCTCCTCCCTCCTTCCGCAGCAGGAGGCCTACAGCCACGGCTGCGCGCAGGTCCTCTTCCTCGACTCGCAGGAGTCGCAGTGGATCGAGGAGCTCGGCGGCATGAACGTGGTGCTGGTGAAGAAGGACGGCACGCTGGTCACCCCGGAATCGGACTCGATCCTCGAGGGCATCACGCGCGACAGCGTCCTGCAGCTCGCCGAGGACCGCGGCCACCGCGTCGAGCGGCGCCGCGTGAGCATCGACGAGTGGCGCGACGGAGTGGCCTCCGGCGACGTGGTCGAGGTGTTCGCCTGCGGGACCGCCGCCGTGATCACCCCGATCGCCGAGCTCAAGGGCGAGGGCTTCTCCGTCGGCCGCGAGGGCGCGCCCGCCGGGGAGCTCACGATGTCGCTCCGCGAGGAGCTGACCGGCATCCAGTACGGACGCCGCGAGGACACGCACGGATGGATGACGAGGCTGGACGCATGAAGATCGCACGATTCGCCACGCAGCGCGACGGGGACAACGGGGGAGCGATCCACTTCGGGATCGTGGACGAGGACGACCTGGTCGTGCTCGCCGGCGACCCGATGTTCGCCGGGTTCGACACCACGGGGGAGCGCATCCCGATCGCGGAGGCGAAGCTCCTCGCGCCGGTGATCCCGCGCTCCAAGATCGTCGGCATCGGGAAGAACTACGCCGACCACGCGGCCGAGATGGGCGGCGACGCCCCGGCGGAGCCGCTGGTGTTCCTCAAGCCGAACACGTCGGTCATCGGCCCGGACGAGGCGATCGTCCTCCCCGAGGACAGCCAGCAGGTGGAGTTCGAGGGCGAGCTGGCGATCGTGATCGGCGCCGTGGCCCGCAACGTCCGGGCGGAGGACTACGAGGACGTGGTCTTCGGGTACACGATCGCCAACGACGTCACCGCACGCGACCTCCAGCGCTCCGACGGCCAGTGGGCGCGGGCGAAGGGCTACGACACCTTCTGCCCGCTCGGACCGGTCATCGAGACCGAGTTCGTCTGGAACGAGAGCGCGATCGAGACGCGCGTCAACGGGCGCGTGCAGCAGTCGGGCAGCACCGGCGACATGATCCACGGGGTGCCCGAGCTCGTCGCCTACGTCTCGCGCATCTTCACGTTGCTCCCCGGGGACGTGATCCTCACCGGGACGCCCGCCGGCGTCGGGCCGATCGCGAACGGGGACACCGTCGCGGTGGACGTCGAGGGCATCGGCACGCTGTTCAACCCGGTGGTCGTCCGGCGCTGAGCCCGGGCCCTCCTCCGCGGAGGGACGAGCGCCTCCGGCCCGCAAGGATCCTCGGATCCGGCGGGCCGGACGCGTCCGAGCGGGACGTCAGTCGGCGCTCGCCGGGTCGCTGCCGACCGCGCCCTCGGTCTCGTCCGGCAGGTCGGCGTCGCCGGAGACGGTGTCCCCTCCGCTGTCGCCGTCGGTCACGGCGTCCGTGACACCGCGGTCGATCGCGGTGCCCCCGGGAGCGGCCCCCAGGGCGGAGGCGTCGGCCGCGTCCTCGCCGGGCAGCACCGTCTGCGCGCCGCCGGTGTTCGGGACGGCGTCGCCGCCGGATCCGGGAAGGTCCTCGTTCACGTTCTGGTCGGCCATGTCGGCTCCTCTCGTCGGGTCTCCAGCCCAGCACGCGACGGGCCCCTCCGCAGGACGTTGACAGCGCGGGGACGAGGCGGCAGAGGCGGGCCGCGAGGCCGGGCGACGCGCCTTCACCGTGCTCCCCGGCGCTGTCAAGCGGACTGCCTCCGGGGCCGTCTGGTCGTAGCGTCGAGCTATGAACTCCTCCCGCACCGACTCCGTCAGCCGCATCGCTCGGGAGGACTTCGGCTGGTCGTCGCTGCTCCCCGGTCAGCGCGAGGCGATCGAGTCGGCGGCCTCCGGGCGCGACACGCTGCTGGTGCTGGCGACGGGCGGCGGCAAGTCCGCGGTCTACCAGATCGCCGGAGCCGAGCGCGGCGGCGTCGTCCTGGTCGTCTCCCCGCTCGTCGCCCTGCAAGCCGACCAGCTCGCCGCGATCGAGGCGGCTCCGGCGGCCCCGCCCGCCGTCGCGATCAACTCCTCCCAGGGCGCCGCGGCCGTCGCCCGCGCCTGGGACCGGATCGACGAGGGCGGCCCGCTCTACGTGCTCCTGGCGCCCGAGCAGCTCGCCAAGCCCGAGAACGTGGCGCGTCTGGCGGCCGCGGGAGTGTCGCTCCTGGTCGTCGACGAGGCGCACTGCGTCTCCTCCTGGGGCCACGACTTCCGCCCCGACTACCTCCGCCTGGCCGATGTGCGCGGCGAGCTCGGAGACCCGCCGGTGCTCGCGATGACCGCCACCGCCTCCGGGCCGGTGCGCGACGAGATCATCGAGCGCCTCCGGATGACCGACCCCGAGATCCAGGTGCACGGCGTCGACCGTCCGGAGATCCGGCTGGTGGTGCACCGCCACGAGAGCGAGAACGAGAAGCGCGCCGCCGTGGTCGAGGAGGCCCGCAGCTGGACGGCTCCGGGCCTGGTCTACGTCGCCACCCGCAAGGAGACGGAGGCCTACGCTGCCGACATCGCGGCGGAGGGGCGCCGGGTCGCGGCGTACCACGCCGGACTCAAGGTGTCCGAGCGCAAGGTCGTGCACGAGCAGTGGCGCGCCGGCGAGCTCGATGTCGTCGTCGCGACCTCGGCCTTCGGGATGGGCATCGACCGGGCCGACGTACGCTTCGTGCTGCACGCGACGACCACCGAGTCACTCGACGCGTACTACCAGGAGATCGGCCGCGCGGGCCGCGACGGCGAGCCGGCGACGGGCGCGCTGCACTACCGCGCCGAGGATCTGGGTCTCCGCCGCTTCTTCGCCAAGCGCTCGGTCGACAAGGCCGCGCTGCGCGTGATCTGGGCGGCCGTCTCGGAGCAGCCGGGGCTCGACTCCGCGGCTCTCGCGAAGGAGCTGGGGAAGCCGGCCCGCACGATCGCCCGGATCGTCAACGATCTCGCGGACGCGGGGCTGGTGGAGACCGGGTCCGGTCTGCGCGCCACGCGCGAGGCCTCGGGCGACGAGGCCGTGCACGCGGTGAAGGAGGCTCTGGCCTCCCGCGAGCGGATCGAGGAGTCGCGCCTGTCGATGATGCGCGCCTACGCGGAGACCAGCCAGTGCCGCCGCCGAGTCCTGCTGGACTACTTCGGCGTGGAGTCGGCCGAGTGGTGCGGCAACTGCGACGGCTGCGAGCGGCACGAGGCGAGCGGCGAGACCGTCGAGGCGCCCGTGGACGCCCCTCTGAGCGTCGACGAGTCGGTGGAGCACCGCGAGTGGGGCGCCGGCACCGTGATGAGCGTGGAGGCCGACCGGGCGACGATCTTCTTCGAGTCCGAGGGCTACAAGGTGCTGTCGTTCCAGGCGCTCGAGTCCGGCGTCCTGCGCGAGCGCGAGCACGCCTCCGCCTGACCCCGGCTCTCCGCGCCGGCCGATCGCCGGTCGCGGGACGCCGCTCCGGTACGGCAGGCACGGCGTGCCGTGCACCGGAGCGGCGTCCCGCTGAGGGTGGTCAGACCTTCGAGACGGCCGAGCTCACGTCGGTGGGCTTCTCGTAGTCGCCGTCCGGGATCGCACGGAGGGCCTCGAGGACGTCGCCGTCCGCGCCCTCCTTCTCGGCGGTCTCGACGATCGTGTCCTTCGAGGCGGGGTAGTCGATGCCCGAGAGGTACTTCTGGATCTGGATCGGGTTGGGTGCGTCCATCGTGCTGTCCTTTCGTCGCCTTGCTGAGTGTTACGAGTGCTCTTCGGCGAAGAGCCGGTCGAAGGCGTCGACGCGCCGGTCGGTGACCGTCGTGGGCGTCTCGAGGTGCACGGCGCCGCTGGGCACGAGGCCCGCGCCGCCGAAGCGTTCCATGACGCGCCACTGCGCGGCGACGTCCTCACCGCTGTGCTCCGGGGGCAGCTGCTCCCAGAAGTCGAAGCCGCCGACGGCCAGGAGGGCGTCGCGGCGGTAGAGGACGCACGCGCCCAGCCAGGCGACCCGGTACGCGCGCCAGGCGCCCTCCGGGACGTCGAGGCGGGCGGCGACGTGCGTGAGATTCGCCGCGTTGTGCAGCGGCCAGCGCTCGAACTCCGGGGTTCCGCGCCGCACCCGCTCGGGCTCCACGCGCTCCTCCCAGGTCTCGAACGACTCGGTCTCGTGAGGGCGCACGTCCTCGAGGTAGGACAGGCCCTGCACCGCGGAGCCGACGAAGCCGCAGTCGAGGCGCTCGAGGGCCTCGTGCAGCCGCGAGAGCGTGCCCGGCTCGAGCCACACGTCGTCGTCGAGGAAGAGGACGGCCGGGGCAGTGGCGAGGGAGAGGAGGTAGTGCCTCTGCTCCGCGAGCCCGCGCCGGGGCAGGTGCCGGCGCACCACCGGAGCCCGGCCCTGCGCCTCCAGCACGCGCAGCATCGCGAGGATCGTCGGGTCGCTCTCGGCGACCGCGTCGTCGGACTGGTCGCTCACGATCACGCGGAAGGGCGGGTCGTCCTGGGCGGCGAGTCCGGCGAGCGTGGCGGCGAGCTCGGCACGGCGGCCGACCGTCGGCACCAGCACGTCGATCAGCGGCTGCCGGGGAGCCTCGGGGACCCCCCAGCGCCCGGACCACCGGCGGCTGGTCACGGCGCGGCCGATCGGATGCGCTGGACCATCTCGGTCGTGGAGTGCTCCGAGACGTAGCCGACCGTGGTGACGACGCCCCCGTAGGAGCGGACGACGGCCGCCTCCGCGAGCATGTCGGGGTTGTAGTCCCCGCCCTTCACGTAGACGTCGGGCTGCACGCGCTCGAGCAGCGGGATGGGGGTGTCTCCGCCGAAGAGCGTCACGTAGTCGACGCAGCCCAGCTCGGCGATCACGCCCGCGCGGTCGCCCTCCGGGTTGATCGGCCGTCCCTCGCCCTTCAGCCGCCGGACGGAGTCGTCGTCGTTCACCGCGACCACGAGCACGTCGCCGAGCTCGCGGGCCTGGCGGAGATACGCCGTGTGGCCGCGGTGCAGGACGTCGAAGCAGCCGTTGGTGAAGACCACGCGGCGACCGCGGCGCGCCTGCTCCGCGAGGACCTCGACGAGGGCGTCCTCGCCGAGCACGACGGCGCCGGGAGCGGCGAGGGAGGCGAGCAGGTCGACGCCCGAGCAGACGGAGGTGCCGGGGCGCTGCACGACCACGTCGGCGGCGGCCTGCGCCAGATCGACGGCGGTGGCCAGGGAGCGGCCGGCGGCGAGGGCGAGGGTGGCGGTCGCGGCGAAGGTGTCGCCGGCGCCGGACGCCTGCTTCTCCTCCGCGGGCTGAGCGAAGGTGCGGCTGACCGTGCCGTCGGCGTCGAGGGCGGTGGAGCCGTCCCGGTCGAGGGTGACCACGACGTGCCGGGCGCCCGAGCGCGTGCGCAGCTCCTCGGCGGCGTCGCGCACGGCGGCGGCCCGCTCCGTCCCGCGGCCGAGGGAGCCGCCGAGCAGCCGCTCCGCCTCCTTGGCGTTCGGGGTGACGAGGTCCGGCCGGGCGAAGGCCCAGTCGGCGAGCTCGTGCGCGTCGATCACGAGGAGGCCGGGGCGCCCGACGGCGAGCAGGCGCTCGACGGCCTCGCGGAGGATCCCCGAGCCGTAGTCGCAGACCAGGACAGCGTCGGCGCCCGCGGCGGCCTCGGCGGCGGCACCGGCGAGCAGGGCCAGCTCGTCGTCGGCCGGGCGGTGCGGGCCGGAGTCGACGCGCAGCATCACGCTGTCGCCGCCGACCACGCGGGTCTTGATCGTCGTCGCGGCGCCGGTGCGGACGACCCGGGAGGTGTCCAGGCCGGCCCGCTCGAGCGCGCGCACGAGCCGGTCGCCCTCGGAGTCGCGTCCGGCCACGCCGACCGGGCGGACGACGGCGCCCAGCGCGCGCAGGTTGGCGGCGGTGTTGGCGGCCCCGCCCGCGACGTCGACGACGTCCTCGAGCCGCAGGACCGGCGCGGGCGCCTCCCGCGTGACGCGCTCCGCCTCGCCGAGCCACCAGGAGTCGAGGATGAGGTCCCCGATCACGGCGACGACCGGTGGGCGCTCGTGGACGTGCGCCAGGAGGGCGCTCGCCCGCTGGAGCGCCGAGCCCTCGAGGCTCATCGCGCGCCTCCCGGCAGAACGGGCAGGCCGAAGTGCACGACCGTGGTCGTGGTCATCTCGTCGAGCAGCTCCGGGCCGTAGCCGAAGCCGGAGCCGGACGCTCCGCGGGGCTGGGCGCTGCCGCCCGGCGCTCCTCCGAAGACGCCGTTGACCTTGACGGTGCCCACCGGCAGCGTCGCCGCGGCCCGATGGGCGTGCTCCATGTCGGCGGTGAGGATCGAGGCGGCCAGGCCGTAGGGGTTCGCGGCGGCCAGGTCCAGGCCCTCGTCGAAGGAGTCGACGACGCGGATCGGCGCGACGGGCCCGAAGGTCTCCTCCGTCATCACCAGCATCGACTCGGTGCAGTCCGCCAGGACAGTCGCGGGGTAGAAGGTGCCGTCCCCGGGGGTGCCGCCGGTGAGGGCGCGCGCGCCGCTGCCGAGCGCCTCCGTGACGTGCTCGTGGACGGCGTCGCGCATGCGGGCGTCGACGAGGCGGGGGAGCGGGCCCGCGCTCCAGCGATCGGCCTCGGCGACCAGCGCCGCCGTGAACGCCTCGGCGATGTCGCGGTGCACGTAGATCCGCTCGACGGAGGTGCAGATCTGGCCGGCGTTGGCGAAGGCGCCCAGCGCGGCCTGCTCGGCGGCCCAGACCGGGTCGACGTCGCGGTCGACGACGAGCGCGTCGTTGCCGCCGTTCTCGAGGATCACGTGCGCGCCGGTGACGGCGGCGACCCGGGCGAGCGCGCGGCCGGTGGCGGTCGAGCCGACGTGGGCGAGGACGTCGACGCCCTCGGCGCGCGCCAGCTCGTCGCCGACCGCCCCGTCGCCCTCGACCAGGGTCAGCACGCCCTCGGGCAGCGCCTCGGCGAGGATGCTCGTGAAGAGGGCGCCCGTCCCCGGGCTGCGCTCGCTCGGCTTGTGCACGACGACGTCCCCGGAGACGATCGCGGCGCCCAGGAGGCCCGCAGCGACGGCGACCGGGTCGTTCCACGGAGTGAGGGCGAGCACGACACCGCGCGGGTGCGGCAGGGCGAGATCGACGTTGAGGGCACCTCCGCGCAGGCTCCTCCCTCGGTGCAGCGGGCCGAGCTCGGCGTACTGGAGCAGCGTGTCGACACCGGCGCGGACGCCGCCCAGGGCGTCGCCGGCGGGCTTGCCCGTCTCCTGCGTGTTGAGGTCGGCGAGCTCCTGCTCGCGCTCGGCCACGCGGTGGGCGGCGGCACGGAGCAGGGCGCCGCGCTCGGCGGGCGCGGTGGCGGCCCACGCGGGGAACGCGGTCCGCGCGCGGCGGACGGCGTCGGCGGCGGTCGTGGCGGGGGTCGTGATGTCGATGGTCACGGTCACCTCTCGGTCGGGGGCGCCCGCGGAGTGGCGGACGCATCCGTCCGGTACCCGGGTGGTGCGCGCCTAGACACGCCGCCTCGGGAATCCGCCCCCGGATCGGCGACGAGGGCTCGCCGCCGATCCGGTTTCGGATCGGTCCCGGCGGGGAAGTGGAGGAGTGCACCGTCCCCGGAGCGGCGCCCGCGCGCCCTCCGCACCTGAGAGGAACCCGTCGTGGTCGCCATCGCCCCCCTCCGAGAGCCCTTCGCCGGAGTCGAGAGGATCGCCGTCCTGCGCGGCGGCGGACTCGGCGACCTGCTGTTCGCGCTGCCCGCCGTCGACGCCCTCGCGGCCGCCTACCCGGGAGCCGAGATCACCCTGCTCGGGACGCCCGCGCACCGGGTCCTGCTGACGGGCGTCGAGTCGCCGATCGCCGACGTCGAGATCCTGCCGGTGGCGCAGGGCGTCCGCGACGGAGAGGGGGAGGACCCCCGGGTCGTCGAGGACTTCACCGAGCGGATGCGCGCGCGCCGCTTCGACCTGGCCGTGCAGCTGCACGGCGGCGGGCGCTACTCCAACCCGTTCCTCCAGCGCCTCGGCGCGCGCCACACGATCGGGTCGCGCACCGACGACGCCGCGGAGCTCGAGCGCACGATCCCCTACGTCTACTACCAGCACGAGATGCTGCGGGCGCTCGAGATCGTCGGGCTGGCCGGAGCGCCCGCGACCCGCCTCGAGCCGGCGCTCGCCGTGGATCCGGAGCGGCGGGACCGCCTCGCCGCCGCGCTGCCCGCGGGCGGCCCGCTGGTGCTGATCCACCCCGGCGCGACCGATCCCCGCCGCCGCTGGCCCGCCGCCTCCTTCGCCGCCGTGGCGACGGAGCTGCTGGCCGACGGCGCGCGCGTGCTGGTGGTGGGCGACGCCTCGGACGTGCCCGCCGCCGACGAGATCGTCGCCGGGGCGCCGGGAGCGGTCTCCTGGGCGGGCGTCGTGGACCTCCCGGACCTCGCTCCGCTGCTCTCGCTCGCCGACCTCGTGCTCGGCAACGACTCCGGACCCCGCCATCTCGCCGCCGCGGTCGGCGCTCCGACGGTCGGGGTCTTCTGGGTGGGCAACGCGATCAACGCCGCGGCCCTCGGGCGGCAGCGCCACCGGGTGCAGCTGAGCTGGACCACGCACTGCCCGGTCTGCGGGCGTGACGCCACGCAGGTCGGCTGGACCGCTCCGCGCTGCGAGCACGACGTCACGTTCGTCGGCGACGTGCGCGTCGAGGCGGTGCTCGAGGACGTCCGCGGGGTGCTCGCCTCCACCCGCTGAACCGCGAGACGCCGCCTCGGTACGCGACGCGCCGGGGCGTGTGGACCGAGGTGGCGTCTCGCGGCGGGGGATCCGGGGCGCGCCCGGATCAGCGGATCACGGCCAGGACGGCTCCTCCTCGTGCGTGATGACGAGCTCGCGGACCTCGCAGCCGCGCGGCTGGCCGAGGACGAACATGACGGCGTTCGCCACGTTCTCCGGGTCGTTCAGCAGCGCGTCCGGACCCGGCTTGTACTGCTCGTCGCGGTCGTCGAAGAAGCGCGTCTTCATGCCCGACGGGATCAGCGTGGTCACGCCGATCTCGCCCTTGGTCTCGGCCGCGAGCGCGCGGGTGAAGCCGAGCACGCCGAACTTCGAGGCGCAGTACGCGGTCGCGTCCGAGACGGCCTTGATCGCGAGCGAGGAGGCGACGGTGACGACGCGGCCGTGCGTCTCGGTGAGGAAGGGCAGGGCCGCCCGGACGACGGCCGCGGTGCCGAGGAGGTTGACGGAGATGACGCGCTCCCACTCCTCCGGCTCCACGTCGACGAGGCGGCCGCAGCGGTCGATGCCGGCCGCGGTCACGACGGCGTCGAGCCCGCCGTGCTCGCGGGCGATCTCGACGACCGCCTTCTCGGCCTCGCGGGTCTTCGCGACGTCGACCTGGTAGGCGGCGACGCCCTCCTTCACCGACGAGACGTCGCGGTCGAGCACGATCGGCGTGCCGCCGGCGGCGGTGACCGCGGCGGCGACGGCCGCACCGAGCCCGGAGGCTCCTCCGGTGATCAGGACGCGGCCGATGGGGGTGGGAGTGGTGCTCATGGTTTCCTTCCGGGGGTGGTCTGCGGGCCTCGTGGGCCGCGGGTCAGCCGACACGCGCGAGCGCGGCGGCGAGATGGGTGGTCGAGCGGCCCGGGTGGTACGGCACGGTCAGGACCCGGCCGCCCCACTCCGCCACCGTCGCCGTCTCGGGGAGGGACTCGGCGGAGTAGTCGCCGCCCTTCACCCAGACGTCGGGGCGGATGCGGCGCAGCGCCTCGTCCGGCGTGTCCTCGCCGAAGACCAGCACGGCGTCGACGCACTCGAGCGCGAGCAGCAGGTCGACGCGGTCGTCCTCGGGGATGATCGGCCGCGCCGCGCCCTTGAGGCGCCGGACGGAGTCGTCCGAGTTGAGGCAGACGATCAGGCAGTCGCCGAGAGCGCGTGCGGCGGAGAGGGTGCGGGCGTGGCCGGCGTGGAGCAGGTCGAAGCAGCCGCCCGTCGCGACCACCGTTCCTCCTGCCGCGCGGACGGACTCGGCGACGCGCAGGGCGTCCACCCCGCCGCCGTGGAGGGGTGCGGCGTCGGCGGGAGCGGACAGTGAGGCGACCCCTCCCGCGAGGAGGTAGGCGCCGGCCGCGGCGACCGCCGCCTGCACCGCCTCCGACGTGCTCGCACCCTCGGCGAGGGCGACGGCGGCGGAGGCGGCGAACCGGTCGCCCGCGCCGCACGGGTCGGTGGGCGGCACGGCGACGGCCGGTGCGACGACCGGGACGCCGGCGCCGCGGGAGCGCAGCAGGGCGCCGGAGGATCCCATCGTCACGGTGACCGCACCGCAGCCCCAGCGCTCGAGGAGGGTGGTCGCGGCGGACTCGGCGCGCGTCACTCCGCGGCCGACGGCTCCCGAGAAGGCCGTGGCCTCGGCCAGGTTCGGAGTGGCGAGGGAGGTGGCGGCGACCGGCTGCGAGCCGCGCGGGTGCGGATCCCACACCAGCGGCACGGTGAGCGCGTCGAGCGCCGTGCGGAGCGACGGCTCCTCGGTCAGGCGGCGGCCGTAGTCGGCGACGATCACGGCGTCGGCGTCGGCGAGCGCGGCGAGCATGGCGTCGGTGACGCCGGGGACGGGCGGCGTCTCGCAGCCGCGGTCGATCCGCACGACGGCCTGGCCGGAGGCGGCGACGCGGGTCTTCACCGGCGTCGGCGCTCCCGAGGGCCCGGCGACCAGGCGGACGCCGGACAGCTCGGCGCGCAGCTCCGCCACGTCCGGATCCGAGTCCTCGGCGAGCGCGGTCACCAGCGTCACCTCGTGCCCGTCGCGGGCGAGCATCCGGGCGACGAGCCCGGCACCGCCGGCGCGGGCACTGCGGGCCGACACGTCGACCACGGGGACGGGGGCGTCCGGGCTCAGCCGCTCGGCGGGTCCGGAGAGGTCGACGTCGAGCATCACGTCGCCGACGACGACGAGGCGCAGGCGGCTCACGAGGCGGCCGCCGTCCGCGCGCGGATCCGGTGCTCGAAGGCCCGGCAGAGCGCGTGCACGAGCACCAGCTGCGCCTCCTGCACGTTGGAGCCGTGGCCCTCGAGAGCGATCGCCTCGTCGCAGAGCTCGGTGAGCGGGTTCGGCCCCTCGCCGGTCAGCGCCCACGACCGGGCGCCCGCCGCACGGGCGGCCTCCGCGGCGTGGAGGAGGTTCGCGCTGCGTCCGCTGGTGGAGAGCAGGACCACGACGTCGCCCGCCCGGGCGTGCGCGGTGACCTGGCGCGAGAACACGTGGTCGAAGCCGTAGTCGTTGCCGATCGCGGTCAGGCTCGACGTCTCGGCGTGCAGCGAGATGGCGGAGAAGGGGACGCGGTCGCCGTCGAAGCGGCCGACGAGCTCGGCGGTGAGGTGCTGCGCCTCCGCCGCGGAGCCGCCGTTGCCCGCGGCGAGCAGGCGCGCGCCGGAGTGCAGGCGGTCGGCGAGCTCGACGCCCCAGGCGGCGATCCTGTCGGAGTGGCGCTCCAGCTGCGCGACCGCGTCGAGCGCGCGCGCCACGTGGTCGCCGACGAGGCGCCGGGCGGCGCCGGCCGGGGTGTCCAGAACGGTGTCGATGGTCGCGGTGTCGATGGTCATCGTCGCGGAGCCGCCTTCCGGGTGGTGGGGGATGAGGGTGCGCTCGTGGCGCCGGTGAGGAGCGACTCGTCGCCGAGGCCGGCGAGGGTCGTGACGTAGGCGCGCTCGGTGTCGGCGGCGACGCGGTCCCAGGAGTAGCGGGACTCGACGCGCTCGCGTCCGGCGGCCCCGTAGGCGCGGGCGCGGTCGGGGTCCTCCAGCAGCGAGCCGAGGGCGGCGGCCAGGGCGACCGGATCGCGCGGAGGCACGTGGACCCCGGTGACGTCCTCGACCACGGTGTCGATCAGGCCGCCCACGGAGGAGGCGACGACCGGCACGCCGCAGGCCATCGCCTCGAGCGGAGTGATGCCGAACGGCTCGTACCAGGGCGCGCAGACCACGACGTCGGCCGAGCGGAGCATCGCGGGCATCTCGGTCTGCGAGAGCTGGCCGACGAAGTCGACGCGGTCCGCGACGCCGAGGCTCTCGGCCACGCCGTGCAGCCGCTGGTACTCGGGGTCCGCGGTCAGCGCGTCGCCGGAGCCGGAGCCCCCGACGACGACGAGCTCGGCGTCGTGGCCGGCCGCGACCAGGTGCGCGAGCGCCTCGATCGCGATGCCCATGCCCTTGCGCGGCACCAGGCGTCCGATGGTCATCAGCCGCGAGCGCTCGCCGCGGGGCGCGACCGGGCCCTCGACCGAGAACCGGTCGATGTCGACTCCGCAGGGCACCACCGAGATGCGCGAGGTCGGCACGCCGAGCCCCTTGAGCTCGAAGGCCTCGTCCGAGCAGGTGGCGACGACGCCGTCGGCCTTCTGGCCCACTCCGGGCTCGAGCCAGGCGCGCTCCTCGGGGCTGGTGTCGAGCGCGCCCTGCTGGCGGCGCTTGACCACGCCCAGCGCGTGGAAGGTGTGGAGGACGGGCACGCGCCGCCCGGTGGCGCGCTCCACCCGCTCGGAGGCGTCGAGCGCGGCGACCCCGGACATCCAGAAGTGGCTGTGCACGAGGTCCGGCCGCTCCTGCAGCCACTCCTCGGCGAGGTCGACGGCGAAGTCGCCCATGAAGGGCAGCAGCTCGTCCTTGGACACCCGGCGCGGCGGCCCGGCGTCGATGTGCACGACCTCGACTCCCGAGGTGAAGGGCACGCGCCGGGGCAGGGAGGGGTCGTCGCGGCGGGTGTAGACGACGACGCGGTGGCCGCGGCGGGCGAGCGCGTCGGCGAGCGCCGCCACGTGGACGTTCTGGCCGCCGGCGTCGACGCCGCCGAGGGTCGCCAGCGGGCTCGCGTGCTCCGAGACCATGGCGATCGTCAGCGCGGGCGCGGCGGAGAGGTGCTGCTTCATCGGGTGCTCCCTTCCAGAGCGGGCTCCGGCGACCGGCGTCCCGGGAGGTCGGCGAGGACCTCGTCCCAGTCGCGGTGGAACCGGGCGAGGCCGTAGCGCGCGAGCGCGGCCTCGCGGGCGACGGCGCCGGCGCGGGCGGCGCGCTCCGGGTCCTCGACGAGTGCCCGGGCCGAGGCGACGAGGGCGTCGAGGTCGTTCGAGACCGCTCCGGCCTCGGGCGGGACGGCGCGCCCCGCCTCCGTCACGTCGAGCGCGACGACGGGCATACCGAGGTGCATCGCCTCCAGCAGCGCGAGGCCGAGGGAGGTCCAGCGGAACGGGTGCAGGTAGACCCGGCGGCGGGCCAGGGCCGCGTGCATCGCCTGGGTGCGGACGTCGCCGAGGACCGTCACGTCCTCCAGGCCCGGCAGCTCGGCGAGCCGGTCGGTCTTCATCCCGAAGACGTCCAGCGGAGCGACCGCGCCGAAGCGGGGGAGCAGGTCGGTCCCGGCGACCCGGCCCCGGCGGACGGGCTCGTTGACGACCACGCCGAAGTGCGGCAGCTCGCCGGTGTAGAGGGGACCCGGGTCGTGGATCCCGTGCTCGATCACCGTCGTCCGCGTCGATCCGGTGTCCCACATCAGGGCGTTGAAGTGGGTGACGTGGACGATCAGCAGGTCGTCGCGGTCGGCGAGCGGGTGGCGGTTGTCCGGCACGTCCCCGCGGGGGGTGTTGTGCTCCACGTAGACGGCGGGCACGTCGCGGCCGAGGCGTCGCCCGAGCAGGCGCTCGGCCTCGGCGAGCTCCTCGGGCCTCTGGAGGAGGACCGCGTCGACGTCGGCGTCGTGCAGCTCCTCGGGGGCGATCTCGACGGCGCTCGGCCAGTCGCGGCCGCCGGTGCCCAGGCCCCAGCCGTCGCGGGCCGGAGTCGTGGGGAGCAGGTAGGTGTGGGCGCCGCGGACGAAGGCGTCCGCCCAGCCGCCGTGCACGTGCCAGAGCAGGATCCTCATGCGATGGCCTCTCTCGGGGAAGTCGTGGGTCGGAGTCGGAGGGCGGCGGCGACCGCCTCCTCGGCGCTCACCCCCGCGAGGCACGGATGGCCGGGGACGGGGCACACGCGGGCGCGCGAGCCGGCGCAGGGCGCCTGCTGGTCGCCGAGCAGCGCGACCGGGACGCCGTAGGGCGCCCAGCGCACGGCCGGGACGACCGGCGCGAAGAGGCTCACCACGGGGGTGCCGACCGCGGCGGCGAGGTGCGCGGGGCCGGTGTTGCCGCAGATCACGACGTCGGCGCCGGCCAGCACCTCGGCGGCGCCGGCGAAGTCCGTCGCCCCGCCGAGGTCGATGCCGCGGGAGCCCGCGACCTCGGCCGTGAGGGAGCGCTCGCCCGGGCCGCCGGTGACGACGACGGCGAGGCCCGCGTCCGCCAGCAGCTCGACGGCGCGGGCCGCGTTCGCCGCCGGCCAGGCGCGGGCGGGGACGGCTGCCCCGGGGTGCACGACCGCGTAGGGGCCGATCCCCTCGAGAGCGGCGGGCAGCACGCCCTCGCGGCGCACGCGGAGCCGTCCGTCGTCGCCGGCGGGCAGCGCGAAGCCGGCCGCCGCCGCGATCGCGAGCGCGCGCTCCGGCTCCGGCTGGTCCTCCTCGAGGGTCTCGCCCGGCACGAGGCGCACATCGAGCAGGGCGCCCGCGAAGTCGACCGAGGCGCCCGTGATGCGGGCGACACCGGCGAGGCGGAGCAGCAGGGCCAGCGGAAGCGGCGACTGGTGGAAGGAGGTGAGGATCACGGCCTCGTCCGGCGCGAACTCCTCGACGATCGCGCGCAGCTCGTCGACGAGCTCGGAGTCGACGGGGCGGGAGGCGTCGCCGATCCACGGGCACCACCAGGTGCGGACGGAGGAGGGACCCGGCAGCAGCGCGGCCGCGGGCGCTCCCTGCGGACCGCTCAGCAGCAGCACCTCGGCGTCGGCCGCGATCGCGCGGACGGCGGGTCCGCACAGCAGGACGTCTCCCGCGCTGTCCAGGCGGGCGACGAGCACGCGGCGGCTCACTCGACGTCCTCGTCGGGCTGCATCGCGAGCAGCAGCTCGACCGCCTCGAGGAGCGTCGCCGCCTGCAGCGGGGCGGCGTCCACCTCCTCGGCGCGGGTGATCGGAGTCGGAACCAGCACTCCACGGGCGCCGGCCGCGGCGGCGGCGCCGACGTCGGCCCCGATGTCGCCGATCACGGCGAGCGAGCTGGCCGGCAGTCCCAGCTGCTCGGCGGCGCCGAGCACCATGCCGGGCCGGGGCTTCCGGCAGGAGCAGCCGTCCTCCGGGCCGTGCGGGCAGAGCATCCACACGTCGAAGCCGCCGAAGAGCTCGTCCACGCGCCGGTTCACCGCGTCGGCCTGGCCGCGGTCGATGATCCCGCGGGCGATCCCGGACTGGTTGGTGACCACGCCCATGGCCAGCCCCGCCTCGCGCGCCCGCTCGACCGCCGCGAGGGCGGTGGGCATCGGGGAGACCTGCGCCGGGTCGCCGTTGTAGGGCACGTCGACCACGAGCGTCGCATCGCGGTCGAAGAGGATCCCCCGCAGGCGCGGGGCCCTCGCGCGCTCGTCGGCGCTCCGGGAGGAGGAGTCGTTCACCTTCTCCTCGTACCCCTCGACCGGGGATGTAAACCCCCTTCCGGGGAAGTCGGTCCCTCCGGGCGCGTCGCTCGCATCTGCGGGCGGCGCGTCTGAGGTGCGCGCAGCGGGGTACGGGGACTCCGACAGGAAGGAGGCGCCGTGCGCGCTCTCACCGCCCCGGACGGGACTCCGGAGATCCTCGCGCTGCGCGCCCTCAAGCTCGGCGACCTGCTCGTCGCCGTCCCGGCGCTCAAGGCTCTGCGCCGCGGCTTCCCGGACCACCGGCTGATCATGGCGACCACGCCCTGGCTCGAGCCGATCGTCGACCTGGTCGAGGGCGTGGACGCGCTCGTGCCCACCCTCCGCGGACTCGACGACCCGCTGCCGATGGCCGCCGGCCGGGTCGAGCTCGGCGTGAACCTCCACGGCAACGGCCCCGAGTCGCGGCTGCGGCTGCGCGAGATCGCGCCCGAGCGCACGCTCGAGTTCCGCGTCCCGGCGCTGGACCCGGGCGCGGGCCCGGAGGACCCGCGGCCGCTCTGGATCGACGGCGAGCTCGAGCGCGCCCGCTGGGCCCGCCTGGTGAACTCGATCGGTCTCGACGCCGACCCCGAGGACGTCGCGATCGCCGTCCCCGAGGAGCCCGCCTCGGCCCCCGGAGCCGCCGTCGTGCACATCGGGGCCTTCTACGGCTCTCGCGAGTGGCCGGAGGAGCGCTTCGCCGCGGTGGCGCGCGCCCTCACCGCCGAGGGGCACCGCGTCGTCTACACCGGAGGCGCGAACGAGGCCGACCGCGCCCGCCGCGTCGCCGAGCTCGCCGGCACGGGCGAGGTGCTGGCGGGGGAGCTCGCGCTCAGCGGGTTCGCCGCGGTCGTCGCGGCCGCCGAGGTCGTGGTGACCGTCGACACCGGGGCCGCGCACCTCGCCTCCGCGTACGGCGTCCCCTCGGTCGTGATCTTCGGTCCGGCACCTCCCGAGGCCTGGGGTCCTCCGGCCTCGGGTCCGCACGTCGTGCTGACCGACGCCTCCCTCCGCCGCGGCGACGTGTTCTCCGCCGAGCCGGACCCGGCGCTGCTCGCGGTCCAGGTCGACGACGTCCTCGCCGCCCTCTCGTCGCTCCCGTCGCGTGCCGAGGCCCACCTCAGGCGGACTTCAGCCGCGTCGCCGGTCGGACCGGAGTGACCGTGGCCACGCGGGCCCGGGGAGCGCGCGGCTGATGGCTGCGCGAGGGGGCGCCGAGCCGGTCGGCGAGCTGCGCGAGGATCCGCCGCTGCAGGCGCGAGACCTGCATCTGCGTCGTTCCCAGCGCGTCGGCGATCTGCTGCTGGGTCCGCTCCTCGACGAAGCGCATGCGCAGGAGCTCGCGCTGGCCCTCCTCGAGCCCGGCGAGGGCCTCGGCGAGCCCGTGCCGCCGGTCGATCTCGAGCAGCCGCTCGTCCTCGCCGCCGAGGGTGTCGCCCAGGCCGACGCCGCCCTCGCCCACGGTCTCGTCGAGGGAGAGCGGATGCCCCGCGAGGCGCGCGTCGGCCACCTCCGTCGCGTCCACTCCGAGGCGGCGGGCGATCTCCTGGTCGGTGGGGTGACGGCCGAGCTCCTGCGCGAGCTCGTCGGCGACGACGGCGGAGCGGCGGTGCAGCTCCTGCACGCCGCGCGGCGGCCGGATCATCCAGCCGAGGTCGCGGAGGTGGCGCTTGAGCTCGCCGGTGATCGTGGGGACGGCGAACGCGGCGAAGCTGTCGCCGCGCTCGGGAGTGAAGCGGCGGGCGGCCTTCACGAGGCCCACGTAGGCGACCTGGCGCAGATCCGCCCAGTCGCCTCCGCTCCGGGAGACCCGGCGGGCCATGGCCTCGGCCAGGCCCAGGTGGTCGAGCACGATGCGCTCGCGGATGCGCGCGCCCTCGGCGGCCTCCGCGCTCACCGCGGCCTGGAAGAGCGAGAGCGTGCGGGCGTCCTTCTCCTCCCGCGCCGCCTCGGTGAGGACGCTCGGACGGTCGGTGC
Organism: Rathayibacter sp. AY1A7; assembly: GCF_002930845.1. Classification (NCBI taxonomy): domain Bacteria; kingdom Bacillati; phylum Actinomycetota; class Actinomycetes; order Micrococcales; family Microbacteriaceae; genus Rathayibacter; species Rathayibacter sp. AY1A7. The sequence goes on from NZ_PSTL01000005.1 coordinate 134,019, forward strand.
GGGGGTCGAGATCGATCGTGCTCATCAGTGCTCCTTCCGGGCACGCTCGCGCGGAGGCCCGGCGCGGCCTGCGGTGCGGCGCTCGGGCCCTCTCGACGAGAGGCCCGAGGTCAGCGCACCACTGCTCCTGCTCGCTCGGGGAGTCCGTTGACTCGGAGCAGTGCTGTCCGGTAGAAGCAGTCGCCGCGAGGCGCGCACCGTGCCCGGGGCGGAGGCGCCACGGCCCCCGCGATCCCGGGCGCCGCACCGGCTCCCGCCGGTAGGATCGGCCTCGTATGTCTGAGCTCACCCCGCCCCTGGAAAGCGCGCCGGACGCGCACCCGTTCACGACCGCGACCGGGAGCGACGTCCGCGTCCGCTTCTGCCCCTCGCCGACCGGGACCCCGCACGTCGGCCTCATCCGCACCGCCCTGTTCAACTGGGCGTACGCGCGCCACACCGGCGGCACGTTCGTCTTCCGCATCGAGGACACGGACGCCGCCCGCGACAGCGAGGAGAGCGTGGAGCAGATCCTCGACGCGCTGCGCTGGCTGAGGCTCGACTGGGACGAGGGCGTCGGAGTCGGCGGCCCGCACGGCCCGTACCGGCAGTCCGAGCGCACCGATGTCTACCTCGACGTGATCGCGCGCCTGACGGACTCGGGGCACCTCTACGAGAGCTACTCCACGGCCGAGGAGATCGACGCGCGCAACGAGGCGGCCGGCCGCGCGAAGCAGCACGGGTACGACAACCACGACCGCGATCTCACCGAGGAGGAGCGCGCCGCCTTCCGCGCAGAGGGCCGCGCCCCGGCGCTGCGCCTGCGCGTGCCGGACGCCGACCTGTCCTTCGACGACCTGGTCCGCGGCCCGATCACGTTCCCCGCGGGCTCCTTCAGCGACTTCGTCGTGGTGCGCCCCAACGGCCAGCCGCTCTACACGCTGGTGAACCCGGTCGACGACGCGATCATGCAGATCACCCACGTGCTGCGCGGCGAGGACATCCTCCCCTCGACCGCCCGGCAGATCGCGCTGTACCACGCGCTGATCGACATCGGAGTGACGACCTTCGTCCCGCGCTTCGGGCACCTCCCCTACGTGATGGGCGACGGCAGCAAGAAGCTCTCCAAGCGCGACCCGTCCTCGAACCTCTTCCACCACCGCGACCGCGGCTTCATCCCGGAGGGCCTGGTCAACTACCTCGCCCTGCTCGGCTGGTCGCTCACGCACGACCGCGACGTCTTCTCGATCGACGAGATGGTCGCCGCCTTCGACGTCGCCGACGTGAACCCCAATCCGGCCCGCTTCGACCTCAAGAAGGCCGAGTCGATCAACGGCGACCACATCCGCCTCCTGGCCGTCGACGACTTCACCGAGCGGACGATCCCGTACCTCGTGGCGGCCGGAGTCCTCGCGGGCGAGCCGACCGCCGAGCAGCGCGCGGTGCTCGACGCCGCCGCGCCCCTCGTGCAGGAGCGGATCGGCCTGCTCGGGGAGGCCCCCGGCATGCTCGGGTTCCTCTTCACCGCCTCCGAGGCGCTCGAGTACGACGAGGACGCGCTGAAGGGCCTGCCCGCGAACGCCGGCGAGGTGCTCGCCGCCTCGATCGGCGCCCTCGAGCTCGTCCCCGCGTCCGAGTGGCTGACGGCCTCGATCCAGGAGGCGCTCGCCTCCGCGCTGATCGAGGGCCTCGGCCTCAAGCCCCGCATCGCCTACGGGCCGCTGCGCACCGCGGTCTCCGGACGCCGCGTCTCGCCGCCGCTGTTCGAGTCGATGGAGATCCTCGGCAAGCAGGAGTCGATCGCCCGCCTCGACCGCCTGGGCGCTCACCTCGGCACCTCCCGGCAGGCCTGACCGTGGCGGAGACGGTCGGCGGACGCTACGACGTCGTCGTGATCGGCGGGGGCCCCGCCGGGCTCTCGACCGCGCTCAACCTCGTCCGGGCGCGCCGCAGCGTGCTGCTGCTCGACAGCAACCGCCCGCGGAACGCTGCGACCCTGCACTCGCACGGGTTCCTCACCCGCGACGGCATCTCGCCGCTCGAGCTGCGCCGCCTCGGCCGCGAGGAGTTCGAGCGCTACGAGGCCGCCGAGGTGCACAACGCCCTCGTCACGTCGGTCGAGCGCTCCGGCGGCGAATTCGTGGTCGGCGCGCGCGGCGTGCGCGGCAGCGCGGACCGCTCGGTCGTCGCCACCGCCGTCGTGGTCGCCGCGGGGCTCCTCGAGACGCCGCCCGCGCTCCCGAGCCTGCGCGCCTACTACGGCACCGCCGTGCACAGCTGCATGGAGTGCGACGGCTACGAGAAGGCGGGGGAGGCGCTCGCCCTGATCGGCGAGACCGACGACCTCGCGGAGCGGGCCATGCTCCTCTCGCAGTGGTCGACCGACCTGATCGTCTTCACCAACGGCGTCGGGACGGTGAGCGACGCCGACGAGTCGCTGCTCGCCTCCATCGGCATCCGGGTCGACCGGCGCCCGGTCGCCGACCTCGCCGGGGAGCGCGCCGAGATGACCGGCGTCCGCCTCGTCGACGGCGACGTCGTGCCGCGCACCGGCGCGTTCGTCCGCCCCGTCTGGACGCCCGCGCTGGACTACCTGGACGCGGCCGGCCCCGACCGCGACGCCGACGGCTTCCTCCGCGTCGACGCCGGTGGCCGCACGTCCGTCCCCGGCCTCTACGCCGCCGGCGAGGTCACCCCTCCCGGCCCGCAGCAGCTGATCGTCGCCGCCGGATCGGGCGCCCAGGTCGCCTCCGCGATCAACCGCGACCTCGTCCGCGCCCGCCTCGGCGAGGCCGCCCCGGAGTCCGAGGGCAGCGTCGTCCGCGGCTCGATTTGAGCGGGATGCCCGCGTAGGGTACTGTCGTCTCTCGGCGCTCGGGTCTCGATCCGGTCGCCGCCTGGTCCCCGGATCACCTCCGGATGACCATTGGGGTATGGTGTAATTGGCAACACGGCTGATTCTGGTTCAGTTGTTCTTGGTTCGAGTCCAGGTACCCCAGCACTGATCTCCTCCGCGGCACTCCGCGCGAAGCCCTCGTTCGTGGCGTCCTCCTCCGGGCCCGCCCCCTCGCGAACCGCTCTCGGCGGCGTCCGCAGTATCCCCCCTCCGGCCGACGCGGCCGTCCGAGGCGCTGTGACACGATGGAACCTGTACGTCTCTCAGGTACCCGCGTCGCGCGGGTCGGACGAAAGGTCGCCCGCCCATGGAACCGGATCTCCTCTGGATCGTCCTCGCCGGAGTCGCCGTCGGCGCACTCCTGCTGATCGCCCTCATCGGCTTCTTCCTCTTCCGCGCCTGGTACCAGGTGCCGCAGGCCGACGAGGCGATCGTGATCGTCGGGAAGAAGCAGAAGGGCGAGGACGGCCTCACCTCGAACATGACCGTCATCACCGGCGGCGGCGCGTTCGTGAACAAGCTGACCCAGCGGTCCGACCGCATCTCGCTGCGCTCCCGCCAGATCAAGATGGAGCCGGTCGCGCAGACCAAGAACGGCGTGACCATCCACCTCGCGGGCGTCGCCCTGGTCAAGATCGGCTCCACGGCCGATCAGGTCCGCGCCGCTGCCGAGCGCTTCGCCTCGCAGGACCAGTCGATCGACGTCTTCACGACCGAGCAGCTCGAGGGCGCCCTCCGCGGCGTCGTCGCGAAGCTCAGCGTCGAGGAGGTCATGCAGGACCGCCAGAAGCTCGGCGACGAGATCGCCGAGGGCATCAAGGGCGACCTGCTCGCCCAGGGCCTCGTCCTCGACTCCTTCGCCATCCAGGGCGTCACCGACCGCAACGGCTACATCGAGGCGCTCGGAGCGCAGGAGATCGAGCGCGTCCGCCGCGAGGCCGACGTCGCGCGGATCAACGCGGCCCGCGAGGTCAAGGCTCGCCAGCTGGCCACGGACGAGGCGAACCTGATCGAGCAGACCGCCTACGACAAGAACACCGCCGCCGCGAAGTCCGAGGTCGGCCGCGCCAACGCCGAGGCCGAGCAGGCCGAGAACCTGGCCCGCGCCGAGCGCGAGCAGGCCGTCCTCGTGCAGCGCGCCGAGAACCGGCAGGCCGAGCTCGACGCCGACGTCAAGCGCGTCGCGGACGCCGAGAAGTACCGCCGTCAGACCGAGGCCGACGCCGACGCCTACGGACGCGAGAAGAAGGCCGAGACGGACCGCCAGGTCGCGCAGCAGGTCTCGGACGCCGAGGCGTACGCCGTCCAGCGCCAGGCGGAGGCGCGCCAGGCGTCCGCCGCCGCCGAGGCCGCCGCCGTGAGCGCCCGCGCCGAGGCCGAGGCCCACGCACTGCGGGCCAAGGCGGGCGCCGAGGCCGAGGCGCTGCGCGCGAACGCGACCGCCGAGGCGGAGGCCATCCGCGCGAAGGGCGAGGCGAGCGCGGCGGCCATCGCGGCCGAGGCGGAGGCGCTCCGCGAGAACCAGGAGGCGATCCTGGGTCGCGAGCTCATCGGGCAGCTGCCCTCGCTCATGGCCGAGTTCGCGAAGGGCTACCAGAACGTCGGCTCGGTGACGCTGATCGGCGGCGACACGGCCGGCACCCACATCGCGCGCGAGCAGGCGGCGGGTCTCGCCGCGACGTTCGACAGCGTCAGGTCGGCGACCGGCGTCGACCTCGGCGCGATCCTCCAGGGCCAGGCCTTCGGCCGGGGGATGGCGACCGGCGGCACCGTCGTTCCGACCGGCGCGTCGGTGGCGACGGGATCGGGTGACGCCCCGCGTCCGTCCGGCACCGGCGACCCGACCGCCGTCGCCTCCACGAGCTGACCGCAGGGCTGATCAAGGTCCTACGATGCTCACTTGATTGCGGATCCGGTACTCGCTCATCCTCCTGCTCCCCGACCTGGCCGGAGAGCACGTCAGCGATTCTCGTCAGACGTGCAGGACGTTTGTTCGCTCTCCCAAAAATTGTCACCTCGCATTGACCTCAAGCTGCTGCCCGCGGTATTGCGGCGCGTAGCGGTGTAGGGAGAACGGCTTGATGGAGGTAGCATTGCGAATCGACGCCGCGCCGAGAGCTTCAGATCGCATTTGAGGGGTAAGCGAGTGATGTTTTAGAGCCCTTCTCACTTCAAGGCTCAGACAGGACGCTCGTCTATTCGGTAGAGGTAGATAATCCGAAAATCAGAGAAGATGCAACAGGAGATACGCATGCATGTCATTGACGCTTTGACCTCCAAACTGAAGAGGTGACAAGATGACTGATGCGCGCGGCGCGCGATCTGTGAAAAGTCTGACCTTTATGAATAACAAAGGCGGAGTGGGGAAAACGACACTAGCCTGTAATATGGCGCACTTCCTAAGCAGTCAAAGTGGGCTGCGGGTATTGCTTATCGATTTAGACCCTCAATGCAATGCGACGCAGCTACTCCTGCCAGAAGATATTTGGGGAGATGTGCTCAGCAACAACTCCGCACATGCCGAGCGCCGTTCCATTCTCTATGCGCTTGGGGAAATTCGAAAGGGCGAGAGTACTGTGAGGACAGACTTCTCGCCCGTCAGGGCGGAGCGTTTTGAGATTGACGTACTTCTTGGACATCCTTCGTTAGCGCTGTTTGAGGATGCATTGAGCGGCTCCTGGGAGGCCGCACTGCGCGGCGACCTCGGTGGAGCGCGGAGAACGCATTGGGTTCAAGAGGTTGTCAAGGCGTCCGCCGAATCCTACGACATTGTGCTGATGGACGTTGGACCAAGCCTTGGAGCCTTGAACCGAACAGTCGCTATCGGCTCGGATTATCTGCTGACTCCGACCGCTGCAGACCTATTCAGCGTGAACGCTTTGGGAAATATCGCTGACTGGATTAAGCACTGGGGGCGTCGATATAAAGCGGCGATGGAGAGTGGTAGAAGACTTCGAAGATGATGCCCGCGAGTTCGGCCTAGACGATAAAAATTCTTTGCGGCCGGGATATCTGGGCTATACAATTCAGCAGTACGTATCCAAGAGCGTGCGAGACGGTTCTCGTAGGGGTGTCCGGAGTTACGATTACTATCGTAAGCAAATTCCTGCTCGAGCGCGCAAGCTAGCGGAAACCTTGAGGCCTCTTTCGCTGGGAGAAAGTCGTGATCTCGGTACTGTCCCGCATATGTTTTCGATGGTTCCGCTCGCGCAGAGCCGACACGCTCCGATCTCCTCTTTGACATCTGCCGATGGCTTACGGGGATCGCAGATTAGTCAACAAGCAAAATACCGCGAACAACTCGACGATATAGGTGCCAAGTTGGCCGAAGATTTGCAGACCGCCAACGCGACGGCAATGCAATGACCCATAACATCTGGCCATCAACCTTGGTGGAGAGTCTGTCGCGAGGTGACTGTGTCCTAGTGGTTGGGGCCGGCTTTACTCGCCAATCTGAGCAACCGGTATCAGGGTCGCCGCTCCCGATGAGTTGGACGGAGCTACTCACTTTTTTGCTAGATGATGTTCTTCCCGCAAGAGTGGGTTCGAGGCCGAGGGCGAGAAGTCGAATTGCGAGCCGCATAACAGCGGGCGATCTTCTTAGTGCAGCACAGGCAATTGAAGCTCTCTACGAGGAACGCGGTCACGCGGCAGGATTTCGTTCGAAGATCGTCGCTGCGACTGACGGACCTGTTGATGCGCCATTTCAACCTGGTCGTGCACACTTATTACTTGGAGAACTTAATCCTAGAACTTTGATCACGACAAATTACGATCGAGTACTGGAACGTCATTTTGGAACTGGGTATTCCTCTTACACTTTCAATTCGACGGCCATCGCTCCGGCGGTCCGTCGCGGTGAATTCACTCTAATTAAACTACACGGAACTTTTGAGCAGCCACAAGACTTGATTCTCACCCGGCTTGACTTCACCCGCCTTCGTCGGGAGGGGCAACAGGCGCTGGAGGTCCTTGCGGCGCTTGTGCTTACTAGGACCGTCCTTTTTGTAGGTTACAGCCTTGCGGACCCAGATCTGCAGTTAGTGCTCGAAGATCAGTTCGGCCGCAGGGGCGCAAATGCGGGTCATTACATGCTGTCACATTCGGCAAGTCATGATGCGGTAGACCGAAGAATAGTAAAAGAAGCATTTGGCGTCGAGATGCTGACTTACTCGGGCGATGTTTCGACAGGTTTCATTGAGGCGCTTGAAGCCCTCGTAGATGAAGTGCGCGCCCTTCGAGTGACTATCCCGAGTATTCCTTAAATCACGCTCGCGCTCGAGGTCAACGGGGCAAGCGACGTCCCTCAGGTGAGAAGATCGCTCAAGCCAGCGGCTTGCGCATCTGCAGGGACGTCGTCTCGTAGCCGAGCGACTCGTACAGCGCCCGCGCGGCGGTGTTGAAGCCGAACACGTTCAGCGCGAGGGCGGAGCCGCCGCGGGAGCGGACGTGCGACTCCGCGAGCAGCATCGCCGCCCGGCCGAGGCCGCGGCCGCGCTCGGCGGCGTCGATCTGCACGTCCCAGACGTACCCGACGCCCTCGAGTCCGCTCGGGTGCGGGCCGAGCCAGAGCGACCCGACCGCGCGGCCGTCCTCGGAGACGAGGAGCACGTCGTGCCCGGCGGCGGGGGAGCCGCCCGGGAAGTACTTCTCGTACGAGGCGTCGGCGTTGCGGGTCGCGGCCGCCTCGTCGTCGCCCGCCCGCATCCGGTCCTCGATGTACGCCGAGCGCTGGACCCGCATCCAGGCGGCGAGAGCGGCGGCGGGCATCGGCTGGAGCGTGACGGTCATAGCCTCACGATCCCACTCCTCACCGCCCCCGCGATCGATCCGCCGCGGACGGCCCGCAGGGGATCCGCGGACGGGCCGCTCGCGACGGATCGCCGCCGGCCCGGATCAGTCCGGGGTCCGCTCCGCGTGCTTCCGCTTCCCCAGGCGGGTGGCGAGGAACAGCAGCGTCCCCACGACCACGTAGCCCGCTGTCGCCAGCCAGACCACGCCCGTCTGCTGCGTCAGCAGCACCACGCTCGCGATGGTCGCGAGCACCGGCACCACCCGCGGCACGGAGTAGTGGGCGTGGTCGACGCGGTCCTTCTTCAGCACCAGCACCGACACGTTCGCCGCGATGAACACCAGCAGGAGCAGCAGCACCGTCGTCTCGGCGAGGGTGCCGACGTCGCCGATCAGGCTGAGCAGCATCGTCACTCCGCCGACGACCACGATCGACACCCACGGCGTGCGGCGGCCCGGCAGCACCTTCCCGAAAGCGCTCGGCAGCAGCCCGGAGGTGGCGAGCCCGAAGCCGACCCGCGACGCCATCACCATGAACAGCAGAGCGCCGTTCGCGATGGCGACCAGCGCGATCAGGCCGAACAGCCACGGCGGCACCGCCACTCCGCTCGCCGCGACCACGTCCAGCAGGGGGCCGCTGGAGGCCGCGAGCTCGTCGTTCGGCAGCACGATCACGGCGCCGAGCGCGATCAGGAGGTAGACCACGGCGGCGGTGATCAGCGCACCGAAGAGGGCCCGCGGGTAGACCTTCGAAGGGTTCCGCACCTCCTCGGCCATGTTCGCCGCGGCCTCGAAGCCGAGGAACGAGAAGAAGGCGACGATCGAGGCGGCGAACGCCCCCTGCAGCGGAGCGACGTCGGGGTTAAACTCGAGCACGCGGGAGGCGTCGCCGTCGCCGGAGCCGAAGAAGACCGCGGCGCAGACGATGACGATGACCAGTCCGCTCACCTCGATCACCGAGGCGACCAGGTTCGCGGTCAGCGACTCCTTCACACCGCGCAGGTTCACCAGGGTGAGGATCGCGATGAAGACGATCGCGGTCGGGATCGGCGGCACGTCCAGCAGAGCCCCGAGGTAGTCGCCCGCGAACGCGTTCGCCAGAGAGGCCGCCGTCGTGATGCCGGACGCCATCATCAGGAAGCCGATCAGGAACGAGAGGTACGGCTTCCCGAACGCGCGGTCCACGTAGCGCGCCGCCCCTCCGGCGTGCGGGTACTTGGTGATCAGCTCGGCGTACGTGCCCGCGGTGAGCAGGGCGACGACCAGCGCGATCAGCAGCGGCAGCCAGATCACGCCGCCCACGTCCTCCGCCATCGTGCCGACCAGGGTGTAGATGCCGGCTCCGAGCGTGTCGCCCACGATGAAGGCGAACAGCAGCGGTCCGGTGATCACCCGCTTGAGCGACGCCTTCCCGGGAGCGGTCTCGGCGGTGTCCGTCGTGTCGGTCATCCGGACACTCCACCGAAGCGGAGGGTCCGAGCGCAAGCCTCGCCGCCCGATCGCTGCGAGATTTCTCATCATTGCGACCCGTGTGGCAGGGGCCCGGGCGGCGAGGACTCCTACAGCGCGCTGATCCCAGGACTCGGGCGATCGGCCGCATCAGAGGGAGCGGACCCGGTGCGCACAGGGTGAACAGGGGGCGACCGCGCGTGCCGCCGCGCGCCCGCACTGGGTAGGCTGGAGCGCTTCGTCGTGAGTGGAGCGGTCGCGGAGGAATCATGGGCAAGAAGCGCAACCAGGGACGATCCGGAGGCGGTCAGGGCGGGTCCGGCGGTCAGGGCGGCGGCCGCACGGCCGAGACCGCGCTGATGGTGCGGTTCCGCAGCTGGTACCGCTCGCACCTCGCCGAGGTGGGCATGCAGCACGAGCACCTCGAGGCCGACGAGGCCGTCGAGGTGCTGACCGACCTCTTCGCGATGACCCGCGACCTGCGCCCGCGCGGCTCCTTCGCCCAGCCCGACGCCGAGCTGCTCGAGGCCGTCTTCGACCAGATCGAGGCCGACCTGTCGGGGGAGGAGAGCGAGGCCGACCTCGACGACACCCTCTTCACCGTCGCCGAGGTCGTCGAGCACTTCCTCGACTTCCTCACCGACGAGGACCTCTGGACCGGCACCGACGAGGAGCTGGACGAGTGCCAGGCCGTCCTCGACGAGGTCCTCGACCTCGCCGGCTCCTTCGTGGAGGCCGTGCTCGACGACCTCGCCGAGCTCGACGAGGTCCCGGCCGAGGAGCAGCTCTCCGCCGTGCGCGCCACGGCTCTCGTGCACGCCGCCGACGTCGTGGTCGAGCACCTCGCCGCCGACGACGGCGCGACCCTCACCGAGCGCGCCGCCCGCGAGATCGCGGTCGAGGCGGGCATCTCCTCCGCGGGATCCACCCCGAGCGACGACTCCGTCCGCATCCCGGTCTCGGCCTGGTGGGACGCGCTGGTCGGCTCGGCCGTGCTCGAGCAGGAGGGATCCGCCGCAGGTCTCGGCGAGGCCGCCGTGCTCTGGCGCAGCTCCGACGCGCACGAGGCCGCCGCCGAGCGCATCGCCTACGTCGCCCGCTTCCTCGAGCAGTGGATCCTCAGCGCCCAGACCGCGCTGGCGGCCGCCGACACCGAGGACGGCGCCTTCTCCCCGGAGGAGCGCGCGGTCACCACCACCGACGCCGTGCTGGTCCGCATCGCGGTCGCCTGCCAGGCCGAGATCCACCCGGGCCTGGTCGTCGGCGAGCTGGTCGACGAGCTGGCAGCCGACTCCGGAGTCTCGCTCGACGAGGCCCTCGACGAGCGCGAGCGCATGGTCGGCACGGCCGAGCGGATGCTCGACGACACCGCCGAGCTCGGGCTGCTGCTGCACTCGCCCGAGTTCGGCTACGCGGTGCCGGAGGGCCTGGCGCCCGTACTCGCCTCCGTCGTCCGCGCGACGGTCGTCCTCCTCGGCGAGCGCGCGGCCACCCGCCTCGAGATCCTCGACGAGGCGACCCAGGACACGGCGACGGCCTACGCGCTCCACGTCGCCCTGCTCGGGACCAAGCCCGTCGTCTGGCGGCGCCTCGAGCTCTCCTCCGAGTCGTCGCTGCGCGATCTGCACCTCGCGCTCCAGCTCTCGCTGGGCTGGACCGACGCGCAGCCGCACTACTTCAGCGTCGGCGTGCCCGACGAGGAGCAGGCTCCGATCGGCTCGCCGTCCGACGCGGAGGAGTTCGGCGCCGACCTCGTGGACGAGGCGGGCGTCGCGCTCGCCGAGGTGCTCGAGCAGGAGCAGGACGAGCTCTTCTACGTCTACGACCTCGAGGACGAGTGGCGCCACGTCATCCGTCTGGAGTCGATCGCGCCGCTGTCGTCGGCTCTGCCGCGCTGCACGGGCGCGCGCGGCGCGGCTCCGCTCGACGTGCCGGGAGGCCCCGCGGCCTGGGCCGACACGGTGCGGGCGGCGACCGACCCGTCCTCGGCCGACCACGCGGAGGCGCTCGAGGCTCTCGGCCTCGCCGCCGGAGCCTCGTTCGATCCGGCCGCGGTCGACGTCGACGGCATCAACCGCTCGCTCGGACTCCTGCGCTCCGCGGTCTGACGCCCCGCCGGAGGGCATCACCGGAGGAGGCCCCGCTCCCGCTCACCGCGGGCGGCGGGGGCCTCCTCCGGTGCGGGGCGTCACGGGGTGAGCAGCAGCTTGCCGATGTGGCCGGAGGAGCGCATCACGTCGTGCGCCCGCTCGGCCTCGGCGAGCGGGACCACCTCGTCCACCACCGGTCGCACCGTCCCGGCGGCGACCAGCGGCCAGACCTCTGCGCGCACCCGCGCGACGATCGCGCGCCGCTCCTCCAGGGGCCGGGCGCGGAGGGTCGTGGCGTGCACCGCCCCGCGCTTGCGCATCAGCACCCCGAGGTCGAGCGAGCCCAGCGCACCGGACTGGTTGCCGATGAACACCACGCGCCCGCCCACGGCCAGCGCCTCCAGGTCGCGGGCCAGGTAGTCGCCGCCGACGGGGTCGAGGATCACGTCGACGCCGCGCCCGCCGGTCGCCTCGCGGATCCGCTCGACGAAGTCCTCCTCGCGGTAGTCGATCAGGACGTCGGCCCCGAGCGCGCGGCACGCCTCGAGCTTGCGGGGGCTGCCGGCCGTGACGGCGACGCGGGCGCCGAGGGCGGCGGCGACCTGGATGCCCGTGGTCCCGATCCCGCTCCCGCCTCCGTGGAGGAGGACGGTGTCGCCGGATCCGAGCCGGGCCACCATCACGAGGTTCGACCAGACGGTGGACGTCGTCTCCGGGAGGGCGGCGGCCGAGACGAGGCCGACGCCGTCCGGCACCGGCAGCACCAGGCCCGCGTCGACCGCGACGTACTCCGCGTAGCCGCCGCCGGAGAGCAGCGCGCAGACCTCGTCGCCCTCCGAGAACCCGGTCGCGTCCTCGCCGAGCGCGACGACCGTGCCGGACACCTCCATCCCGAGGATCTCGGAGGCGCCGGGCGGCGGCGGGTAGACCCCTGCGCGCTGGCCGAGGTCGGCGCGGTTGACGCCGGCGGCCGCCACGCGGACGAGGACCTCGCCGGGTCCGGGGGAGGGCGTCGGCACCTCCTCCAGCACGAGTCGGGAGTCGGGGCCGGGGTTCTCGATGCGGATCGCCTGCATGAGGGGGATGCTACGCCGCGGGCCTCGGCGCTCGCGGTGCTCCCGTCCGGCGCGGGGCCGGCTCATCGCTGCTCCGCCAGGAACGCCAGCACCGCGTCCTTGAAGCCCCGCGCGGGCACGGTGCTGGTGTGGTCGCGGCCGGGGACGCTCACGAACCGCGCCCCCGTCTCCGCCGCCAGCAGCTCTCCGCCGGGAGCGATCGGATCCGCGCCGCCGGTCACGAGCAGCGTCGGCAGGTGGGGATGCCGCCCGTGCTCCGGGTGCGCCCCGCCGCGGACGCCGTCGGCCACCGCCACCAGTGCCGCGAGGTCGTTGCCCTGCACGCCCTCCGCCATGCCGATGAAGGCGCGGGTGAAGCCGTCGTCGATCTCGCCGCCGGAGGCGACGCGGGCCCGGGCCGCCTCCGCGTCGAAGGAGCGGAGGGGCTCGCCCACCGTCAGCCCGCCGAGGCTCAGCGATGCGAGCCGCTCCGGGTGCTCGAGCCCCAGCACCCAGCTCATCCGGGCGCCGAGGGAGTAGCCGAGGACGTGGGGCGCGTCGAGGTCGTAGGAGTCGAGCACCCGCACCAGGTCGGCCACCATGGCGTCCACGCCGTAGGAGTCGGAGTGGTGCGGCTTCTCGCTCGCGCCGTGCCCGCGCTGGTCGAGCGCCACGACGCGGTACCCGGCCCGGTGCAGCGTCCGCAGCCAGCCCGACGTCTCCCAGTTGAGCACGGCGTGGGAGGCGAAGCCGTGCACGGCGAGGACGGTCGGGGCGCTCTCCTCGCCGACGGAGTAGGTGGCCAGCCGCACTCCGTCGTCGGCCACGACGTACACGGGCGGAGGGAAGGCGATCACTCCACCACCCTGCCCGCCGCCGCGGGGTCGAGGGGGCACCGCGCCGCGGACACGCCGGGCGGAGTCCCAGGAGCGGAGAGCCGCCGTGCCCGGTGTCCCCGAACGGTCAGCGCGGCGGACGGGTGGAGCGGGCGAAGGGCACAGCGATCCAGAGGCGCACGGTGCGTCCCCGGCCGGACCGGATCCCGAGGACGACGCACAGCACGAGGTTGAGCACGGCCAGCGCGAGGATCGCCGAGATCGTCGCGAGCGGCCAGTCGGCGCCGAGCGAGTCGCGCACCGACACCAGCGCGAGGTGCAGCGGGACCAGCATCAGCTGGAGTGCGAGGTAGGTGAGCTGCCAGTTGACGGCGACCAGCCCGTTCCGGTCGCTGAGGGTGCCGATCCGCCGCCGCGACCCCCACACCATCACGGTCGCCGTGAGGGAGATCACAGGGGAGATCACCACGAAGCCGGCGAGCGCCGAGAGCCCGGCGAACCAGACGGCACGGGCGCCCTTGCGGTCCCGGGTGCGGTGCCGCAGCTCGTCGTCGTCCATCGTCGCCGCCTCCTCGCGCCGGGACCAGTCTCGCACCCGCCCCCGCGTCGAGGCGGGGGATCGCCCCCGAGTTCCGGGGGTTCCCCGGATGGGGCGGGTCCGGGCGCGTCCGTAGCGTGGAGGCATCGCCGGAGCACACCGGCAGCACCGCCGGCCCGCCCGGCGGCACCGCATCCCGCCGGGCGACCGGCACCCGAGAAGGAGCACATCGTGACCACCGACGACCGCACCGCCCGCCTCTCCACCCCCGCCGACGAGCAGCCGACCGTGGACCTGGGCGCGACCGCCGTCCTCACCGAGGAGCGGCCGTCCGCCGGGGAGCGCCCCGCCGCCGAGGAGCCCGCCTCCTCGCAGCAAGCCCGCGCCTCCTACGGCACCCCCGCCGTCCCGCCCGCGGCGCTCGCCCCGGCGCCCTCGACCCCGTTCTCGCTCACGAGCCTGATCCTCGGCGTCACCTCCGTCTTCTTCGGACTGACCGTGATCGCTCCGGCCGCGGGCCTCGTCTTCGGCATCCTGGGGCTGCGGAGGGAGCCGACCGGCCGCACGCTCTCGATCTGGGGCATCGTGCTCAACTCCGTCATGCTCGGCCTCGTCCTGCTGTTCGCGATCGCCGTGCTCGTCGTGGTCGTGCTCGTTCCGCTCGCGGCCCTCGCGTCGGGCAGCGACTACCGCTGATCCGCCGCTTCACGCGTCCCGCGCCTCCTGTCCGCTCCGGCGGCGGGAGGCGCGGTCGTTCCGCGCCCGCCGAGCGGACGCTCCGCGCCCGCGTCCGCCGCCGCCCCGCGCCCCGGCGATAGGCTGGCCACGCAGTTCGCGAGCCCCCTGCACCCTCCGGGGCCGCACGACGACAGCAACGGAGCTGGACGTGACCCTCGCACCGAGCACCCTCCCCGACCGCGACCCGGAAGGCAGAGCCCTGGACGACACCGAGACCCCCGAAACGCGCACCGAGAGCGACTCCCTCGGCTCGATGGAGATCCCCGCCGAGGCCTACTGGGGCATCCACACGGCGCGGGCCCTCGACAACTTCCCGATCTCGAAGCGCCCCATCTCGATCTACCCCGATCTCGTCCGGTCCCTCGCCACGGTCAAGCTGGCGGCCGCCCGGGCCAACACCGAGCTCGGCAGTCTCGCCCCCGCCAAGGCCGAGCTGATCGAGGCCGCGTGCCGCCGCATCATCGACGGCGAGTTCCACGACCAGTTCGTGGTCGGGGTGATCCAGGGCGGCGCCGGCACCTCGACGAACATGAACGCGAACGAGGTCGTCGCCAACGTCGCACTCGAGATCGGCGGCTTCGAGCGGGGCGACTACGCGCACCTGCACCCCCTCGACGACGTCAACCGCAGCCAGTCCACCAACGACGTCTACCCGACCGCGATCAAGATCGCGATGACCTGGTCGCTGCGCCGCCTGCTCGACGAGCTGGCGCTGCTGCGCGAGTCGTTCTCCCGCAAGGCGGTCGAGTTCGGCAGCGTCTTGAAGGTCGGCCGTACGCAGCTGCAGGACGCGGTGCCGATGACGCTCGGCCAGGAGTTCCACGGCTTCGCGACGACCCTCGGCGAGGACCACGCCCGTCTCTCCGAGACCATCTGGCTGCTCGCCGAGGTCAACATCGGAGCCACCGCGATCGGCACCGGCATCACCGCCGATCCGCGCTACGGCGCGGCCGCTGTCCGCCACCTCAACGAGATCACCGACCTCGACCTCGAGATGGCGCAGGACCTCGTCGAGGCGACGAGCGACACCGGCGTCTTCATGTCGTTCTCGAGCGCGCTCAAGCGCTCCGCGATCAAGCTGTCCAAGATCTGCAACGACCTGAGGCTCCTCTCCTCGGGCCCTCAGGCCGGCTTCGGCGAGATCAACCTGCCTCCGCGCCAGGCGGGATCCAGCATCATGCCCGGCAAGGTGAACCCGGTCATCCCCGAGGTGGTCAACCAGGTCGCCTACTCGGTGGCCGGGGCCGACGTCACGGTCACGATGGCGGCCGAGGCGGGTCAGCTCCAGCTCAACGCCTTCGAGCCGGTGATCGCGCACTCGCTGCTGCAGAGCATCACCTGGATGACGCAGGCCTGCAGGACGCTCCGCGAGAACTGCATCGACGGCATCACCGCGAACGTCGACCGGCTCGAGGCCATGGTCGCCTCCTCGGTCGGCGTCGTGACGGCGCTCACCCCGAGCATCGGCTACACCGCGTCCGCCGCCCTCGCGAAGGCCGCCCTCGCGACCGGCCGCAACATCGCCGACCTGGTGGTCGAGGCGGGGCTGATGTCCCGCGAGGAGGTCATGAGGCTCATCTCGCCGGCCCGACTCTCGGGCATCGAGGCGATGACCGCGGCGCTCCCGATCATCGACCCCGCGCCGGAGGCGTGACCGCGGCCGCGAGGCGCGCCCCGGCGTAGCTGCGCCAGGGCGCCCAGCGGCGCCCGGCCTCGGCCAGCCCGCGTTCGCCGGCGGGCAGGCCGAGCGCCGCCGCGCCCCGCCGGAGCACGGGATCCCCTGTGAGCAGGACGTCGGGATCTCCGGTCGCCCGCTGCGCCACCTCGGCCGCCGTGGCCGCGTCGATCCCGGGGACCGCCAGCAGCTGCTCGGCGAGCTCCTCCCGGTCGGCGTCGAGCCGCAGGGCTCCCTCGGCGAGCAGCGTGCAGGTCCGCACCAGCACGTCGGCGGATCCGCGGAGCACGTCGGCGGCGTGCTCGGCGATCACCGCGGGGGAGGGGAAGGCGCGTGCGATCGATCCGCTCGCCACGGACTCCGGGAGCGTCGCGCCGAGCGCCGCGACCAGCCGTGCGGCCTCCCTCCGGCCGAGCAGCGCGCGCACCAGCGTCTCGGCCGGGTCGACGGAGCCGGGCACGCGGACACCGGGGTGGGCGGCGACGCTCGGAGCGAGTGCGGGATCGGCCGCGAGGGCCTCGTCCACGGCGCGGGCGTCCGCGTCCAGGTCGAGCAGCCGCCTCACCCGGGCGACCAGCGGCCCGACGTCGGCGACGGAGACGAGCGTCGCGCTGCAGCGGACGCTCTCCCCGTCCGCCGCCAGCCGGATCAGTGCCGCGCCCCCGGGCAGGACGAGCGAGCGCGCGTAGCCGCCGGGGGACGCCTCCTCGATGCCCGGGAGCGCGGCGCCGCCGAGCACGTCGAGCACCCCGGGATCGAACGGAGCCCGCACTGCCAGCCGGAGCTCCAGCGTGGTCGCGCCGTCATGGACGCTCGCCTCGGAGCGCGTGCCGCGGGCCGAGGCGCGCAGGGCCGTCGGGGTCCGCTCGTACACCTCCGCCAGGGTCGCGTTGAACTGCCGGATGCTCGTGAAGCCGGCGGCGAAGGCGACGTCGGACACGGGCAGGTCGGTGCTCGTGAGCAGGAGCCGGGCGGTCTGGGCGCGCTGGGCGCGAGCGAGGGCCAGCGGAGGCGCGCCCAGCTCCTCGCGCAGGATGCGGCCGAGGTGGCGCGCGCCGTAGCCGAGCCGGGCGGCCAGCCCCTCGACCCCCTCGCGGTCGACCACTCCGTCGGCGATCAAACGCATGGCGCGCGCCGCCGTGTCGTCGCGCAGGTTCCACTCGGGGGAGCCGGGGACGGCGTCCGGCAGGCAGCGCTTGCAGGCGCGGAGCCCCGCCTCGTGCGCGGCGGCGGCCGTCGGGTAGAAGCGCACGTTCGCGCGCCGCGGCGTGATGGCGGGGCAGCTCGGACGGCAGTAGATGCCGGTGGAGTGCACGCCGGTCAGGAACCGCCCGTCGAACCGGGAGTCGCGGGAGGCGACGGCGCGGTAGCGCTCCTCGAAGAGCGGATCGGAGTCGGGCACGCCTCGAGCCTCGCACGCGGCGACGTCGAGCAGGAGCGGGAATCGGACACGGGCGTCCGTACCCCGGCCCTCCTCCACGCGCCCGGCGCGTGTCAACCGCCGACAGCGCACCCCGCCCGTGCCCTACTGTCGGCCCCATGAGCGCCTATCCGCCGCCCGCACCGCCCGCCACCGCCCGCCCCTCCGTCGTGCCGACCGTGCTCGGCTCGATCGGCGTGGCGCTCCTCGGGATCCTGCTGCTGCTCGTGCTCGCCTACGTGGTTCTCGGACTCGGCGTCAGCGCCGCGGGGATCTGCGCGGTCATCGCCCTCGTCCCGCTGACCGTGGTTCTGCTGGGCGTCCGCTGGGTCGACCGGTGGGAGCCGGAGCCCGCGCTGGGCCTGTGGTTCGCGTTCCTCTGGGGCGCGGCCGGGTCCGTCGCGATCGCGCTCCTGGTCGACCTCGGCGTGCAGATCGCGGTCTACGCGTCCGGGCAGCAGCCGAGCGGATCCGACTTCGTCGGCGCCGTGATCCAGGCGCCGCTGGTCGAGGAGACGGCCAAGGGGATCGGCGTCCTCCTCGTCCTGCTGATCTGGCGCCGGACCTTCGACGGACCCGTCGACGGCATCGTCTACGCGGCCGTCGTCGCCTCCGGGTTCGCCTTCGTCGAGAACATCCTCTACTTCGGCAGCGCGCTGGTGGAGGGCGGTCTCGGCTCGCTCGCCGTGACCTTCTTCCTCCGCGGGGTGCTCTCGCCCTTCGCGCACGTGCTCTTCACCGCCTGCACGGGCGCGGCCCTCGGCTTCGCCTCGAACCGGCCCGCCGTCGCGCGGCTGCCCATCGCCCTGCTCGGGCTGGCGCTCGCCGCGTTCCTGCACGCGCTCTGGAACGGCTCGTCGTTCCTGGTGTCCGACTGGTTCGGCTTCTACGGCGTGGTCCAGGTGCCGCTGTTCGCGGTCGCCGTGGTCGTGGTGGTGCTGCTGCGCCGGCAGGAGCGGCGCGTGACGCTCCAGCGGCTCGACGACTACGCCGTCGCCGGCTGGCTCTCGCCGGCCGAGGTGCGGATGATCGGCACCGCGGAGGGGCGCCGCACCGCCGCCCGCTGGGCCCGGAGCGCGGGAGGGGACCGGCCGCGGGCGATGCGGGACTTCCTCCGCTCGGCGACGCGGCTCGCGCACCACCGGCAGCACCTCCTGCTCGGCCGCGGCGGACGCACCGGAGCGGTCGACGAGCAGGTCCTGCTCGACGAGCTCGTCGCCCGCCGGGCGGTGCTCACCCGCTGAGCCGGGGCCGCCCCCGCTCAGCCCCGGCGCGCTAGGCGGAGGCGCTGCGCACGCGGCGCTCGCCGGCCGTCACGGGCACGCCGAGCCGGTTCTGCGCGGGCGGCAGCGGGCAGTTGTAGTGGGGCGAGAAGCCGCACGGCGGGATGTAGGCCCGGTTGAAGTCCAGGAGCACCGGACCGGGGGTGCCCGCGTCGGCCGCGCCGCCGATCCGCTGCACGACGAGGAAGCGGCCGACGGGGTAGCTCGCGAGCTCCGGGTCGTCGCTGCGGTTGGTCGGATCGCCGAACGGGACGAGGAGCGTGCCGCCGTCGTCGAACGCCGCGACCGTGTACTCGCGGGCGCGCCCGTCGTTTACGAGCGAGAAGGTGATGTCGCCGGGCACGACGAGCTCGCGGGTAGCGCCGTTGTCGCGCAGGTGCTCGAACGGGACGGTGCGGTCCTCGGCGACCGGCTCGAACCACGCCTCGAGCACCCAGGCGGCGTCGAACGGGAAGGTCTCGATGGCGTCGAAGGAGCGGATGCCGTCGGAGGCCGCGTCCCAGACGCGGTAGCCGTACTCCGGCTCGCCGGTGTCGAGGTTCTCGCGGCGCATCCGCGTCAGGGTCGCCGAGGGGCCGTAGCCGGCCAGCGCCTGCTCGTCGTCGACGCTCTCGCCGGGCTCGAGCCAGCGCGTCTCGACGAGGGCGAGATCGCCCCGGGGTCCGGTGACGCGCTCGACGCGTCGGGCGAGCCACGACTCCCAGCCGGCGCGCGCCGACTCCGTGAGGTCGATCGAGGCGCGGGAGGGGGCGGTGACGCTGCTGCTCGGAGTGGCCATGGGGCGTGCAACGCGGGGCCGTCCGGTTCTCTTCCCGGTCGATGACCGGACGGCGGACGGGCTCCCGCGAGAAAGAGCTCGACGCCCTGCGGCAGCGGCAGGGCCGGCTGCTCGGACGGGGCGTCGAGCTCTTCGTGAGAGAGAGGATGCTCCTCCGCGGCGCCGAGCGCAAGAGGCATCCGGATCCCGCTGTCGGGACGGGCCGCTTCGGATCGCTCGGTAGACTGGACCGCCTGTTTTCCCGCGGCCCCCGGAGCGCATCCCGCGCCTCCCGGCCCGCGGCGGCGGACCCTCGGAAGGCGGACGATGACGGACGGCAGCACTGTGCAGGCCACCGAGCTCTCTCGGGAGCGCGACTACGTGGCGGCGCTCTACGCCCGCCTCGACGAGCTGATCGCCCAGGCCCGCGAGGCTCTGGACACCGTCCGCATCGAGAGCGTCGGCGGCAACCACCAGAGCCGCTCCGAGCGCGACGCGTACGCGCGGCTCTACGAGGACCGCATCCGCTCGCTCACCGGCGCCGACGACCGGCTCGCCTTCGGCCGGCTGACGCTCGCGGACGCCGACGCCGAGCACCGCTACATCGGCCGGATCGGCCTGCGCGACGAGGAGCAGGACACGCTGCTGCTCGACTGGCGCGCCCCGCAGTCGGCCGCGTTCTACCAGGCCACCGCTGCCCGGCCGATGGGGACGCGCGCCCGGCGCCACCTCACCACTCGGGGCCGCGAGGTCCTCCGCTTCGAGGACGAGGTCTTCGACGAGGAGCTGCTGCGCGAGGGCACAGTGCTGCAGGGCGAGGGCGCGCTCATGGCGGCCCTCGGCGCGCAGCGCACCGGCCGGATGCACGACATCGTCGCGACCATCCAGAGCGAGCAGGACCGCATCATCCGGTCCGAGCTGCGCGGCGTGCTCGTCGTGCAGGGCGGGCCGGGCACCGGCAAGACCGCGGTCGCCCTGCACCGGGCCGCCTACCTCCTCTACTCCTACCGCGACCGCATCGCCTCCTCCGGCGTGCTCGTGGTCGGCCCCTCGCGGTCCTTCCTCCGCTACATCGAGGCGGTGCTGCCCTCGCTCGGCGAGACGGGTGTCGTCCTCTCGACGCTCGGCCAGGTCTACCCGGGCCTCGACCTCGTCGAGGAGGACGTGCCCGCGGTCGCCCGCGTGAAGGGCTCGGCGCGGATGGCGGAGCTGCTCAAGCGCGCGGTCCGCTCCCGCCAGACCGTCCCGGCCGAGACCCAGGTGCTCGACGTCAACGGCGAGAAGCTCCGTCTGGAGCCGCAGGACGTGGAGCGCGCGATCACCCGGGCGCGCGACACCCGCAAGCCGCACAACGAGGCGCGCGTCTCCTTCGTCAAGACGCTGCTCTCGCAGCTCACCCGCCAGCTCGCCGATCAGCTGCGGAGCCACGGCAGCACGGTCGACGAGGCCGACGAGGCGGTGCTGCGCGAGGACGTGCGGACCGCCCACGACGTCCGCGTCGCTCTCAACACCGCGTGGATCCCGCTGACCCCCGAGAAGCTGCTGCAGGACCTCTACGCCCGTCCGAACTGGTTCGCGACCCTCACGCCGCGCTGGACCGCCGCGCAGCGCTCCCTCCTCCGCCGAGACCGCGACGCTCCGTTCACGGTCTCCGACGTACCGCTGCTCGACGAGGCCGCGGAGCTGCTCGGCGCCTACGACGACCTCGCCGACGCCTCGAAGAAGGCCGAGAAGGAGCAGCGCAAGCGCGACGTCGAGAACGCGGAGGCCGCCATCCGCAACATGGGCGTCGACGGCCTCGTCAACGCCAAGGACCTCGCGGCCGGCTTCGCCGAGCGCTCTGTGCTCGGCACCACCGCCGAGCGGGCCGCGGCCGACCGCACCTGGACCTACGGGCACGTCGTGGTCGACGAGGCGCAGGAGCTCTCGCCGATGCAGTGGCGGGTGCTGCTGCGCCGCTGCCCGATGCGCTCGTTCACGATCGTGGGCGACGTCGCGCAGGCGTCCGGCGCCTCCGCCGCCTCGAGCTGGGACGCCGCGCTCCGCGACACCTTCGGCCGCCAGGGCCGGGGAGTGGAGGCGGCGCCGTGGCGCCTGGAGGAGCTGACGGTCAACTACCGCACGCCCGCGCAGATCGTCGCCTTCGCCGAGCGGACGGCGCGCGAGGACGGGCTGGAGATCACGCCGGGGGAGGCCGTGCGCTCCACCGAGTGGCCGGTGCGGACGATCCGCGACCGCGGCGACGCGAGCCTCGCCGAGCGCGTGCTGGCGGCCGTCGTCGAGGACCGGGCGATCGAGGCGGAGGGGACGCTCGCGGTCATCGCGCCCGACGACGACCTCGCCGCGATCGCCGAGCGCCTCGAGGAGCGGTTCGGCCGGGAGGTGGGCCGCGGAGCGACCGGGCTCGACCGTGCGATCGCCGTGCTGTCGACGAACGACGCCAAGGGGCTCGAGTTCGACTCCGTGATCATCGCCCGCCCTCGCCTCATCGCGCAGACCGGCGAGCGCGGCGCCGCATCGCTCTACGTCGCGATGACCCGGCCGACGCAGCGCCTCACGCTCGTGGAGTGAGTGCTCGCAGCCCGCTCCCAGACTCCGCTCCCGAGCGCCGTAGGATCGAGGCATGAGCAGCGAGAACCTGACCAAGCCCGAGGTCGACGCCCCTGAGGGCCCGGCCCCCGACACCCTCGTCGTCGAGGACATCGTCGTCGGCGACGGCGCCGAGGCGCAGCCCGGCTCGACCGTCGAGGTCCACTACCTCGGCGTCGAGTACGACACCGGCGAGGAGTTCGACTCCTCCTGGAGCCGCGACCAGTCGATCAACTTCCCCCTCAACAACCTCATCCGCGCCTGGCAGCAGGGCATCCCGGGGATGAAGGTCGGCGGCCGCCGCAAGCTGATCTGCCCGCCCGCGCTGGCGTACGGCCCGGCCGGCGGAGGGCACCCGCTCTCCGGCAAGACCCTGATCTTCGTGATCGACCTGCTCGGCACCAAGTAGCTCCGAGCACACGACGAAGGCGCAGCTCCTAACGGGGCTGCGCCTTCTTCACGCGGTCGACCAGCTCGCGCCAGGCTCCGTCGAGCTCGGTCTCGCCGAGGCGGACGAGGTGCGTCTGCACGCGGATCTCGTAGACGAAGCGGTCGGCCCGGCCGGGGGACTCGCCGTCGGCGGCGTCCCAGGGGAGCGAGCCGAGCAGGTCGCGCCAGGCGCGCTCGTCGGGCTGCTGCTCGACGTCGACCCGCCACACCCGGCGGAGGCCGGCGACTCCGCCGCTGCGCGACACGATGACGTCCATGCGCGCGATGCTACCCGCCTCCGCCCTCGAGCGGACCGGCTCAGGCGGACAGCGTCACGCCGACCGTCGTCCAGCCGGTGCGCACGGCGGCTTCGACCTCGGAGCCGGATCCGTAGCGCTCGGCGGCGGCCTGCACGGTGAGCGCCGCGAACGCCTCGAAGTCGGCCGTCGCGGTGAGGACGCCCCCGGTCAGCACGTCGTACCAGACCTGCCCAGCGCGCTCCCATGCCTTCCCGCCGAGGGTCGTCGCCGCCACGGCGAACGCGCGGTTGGGGATCCCCGAGTTGATGTGCACTCCGCCGTTGTCGTCGTCGGTCTCGACGTAGTCGGCCATCGAGCCCGGCTGCGGGTCGGAGCCGAGGACGTCGTCGTCGTAGGCGGTGCCGGGGGCGATCATCGACCGCAGGGCCGTGCCCTGCACCTCGTCGGTGAAGAGCCCCTCGCCGATCAGCCAGCTCGCCTCGTCGGCGCTCTGGCCCGCGCCGTACTGCTCCAGCAGGGCTCCGAACACGTCCGAGACCGACTCGTTGAGCGCTCCGGACTGGCCGCGGTAGACGAGGTTCGCCGTGTACTCGGTGATGCCGTGGGCGAGCTCGTGGCCGATCACGCTCTGCGAGACGGTGAAGCGGCGGAACACCTGGCCGTCCCCGTCGCCGAAGACCATCCGCGAGCCGTCCCAGAAGGCGTTGTCGTAGTCGTCGCCGAAGTGCACGGTCGCGTCGAGCGGCAGCCAGGCGTCGTCGATCGAGTCGCGGCCGTACGCACCCTGCAGGAAGGCCGACATCGCGCCGAGGCCGTCGTACGCCTCGTCGACGGCCGCGTCCCCCGTGGCCGCCTCGCCCTCGCGGCGGACGACCGTGCCGGGCAGGGTCTCCTCGGTCCGCGCGTCCGCGATGGTGCGCTGGAGCGACTGCACGCGGGTGCGCGGCGAGGACGTCGCGGTGGCGGTCGGCGCCCCGCGGTCGGGCGCGGGCTCTCCGGGCCGGACGCGCCGGAACGGCACGTCCTGCTCGAGCGAGCGGCTCGCGGC
Source organism: Rathayibacter sp. AY1A7 (assembly GCF_002930845.1). Taxonomy (NCBI): domain Bacteria; kingdom Bacillati; phylum Actinomycetota; class Actinomycetes; order Micrococcales; family Microbacteriaceae; genus Rathayibacter; species Rathayibacter sp. AY1A7. Next base: position 157,852 of record NZ_PSTL01000005.1, read on the forward strand.
CCGCGCGGCCCGGGCGAAGGCCGGATCGTCGAGGCGGGCGATGCGGACGAGGAGGTACGGCGGCACGACGGTTCGTCTCATGCCCCGATCCTCGCACCGACGTCCGACACGGTCCCGGGCTCGCCCGGCGGGCCCGCATGCGGTAGCACCGAGCGGTAGCGTGAGCGCGACGAGCGGTTTCCAGCGATCCGGGGCCAGGCCCCGAGGACGACGAGGGCGGACATGGGCATCATCACGCGGGGCTTCTTCGGCAAGAGGGAGGCGGACCCGGACCTCCCGCCGGGCCAGCACCTCGAGAACGGCTTCCCCGTCCTCTCGATCGGGCCCACCCCGAACATCCACGAGTGGGCCTTCTCGATCGACGGCGGCCCCGCGGGCGTGCGCCGCTGGAACCGGGAGGAGTTCGACGCGCTCCCGCACGAGGACGTGCACACCGACATCCACTGCGTGACCCGGTGGTCGAAGCTCGGCACCAGCTGGCGCGGCGTCTCGGTCGACACGCTGCTGGAGGGCCTGGAGACGGACGCCGGCTTCGTCATGGCGCAGAGCTTCGGCGGCTACACGACGAACCTCCCGCTCGCCGAGATCCGAGGCGGGAGGGCCTGGGTCGTCACCGAGTTCGAGGGGAAGCCCCTCGCGGCCGAGCACGGCGGCCCCGCCCGGCTCCTGGTGCCGCACCTCTACTTCTGGAAGAGCGCGAAGTGGGTCCGGACGCTCCGCCTGATGCCCGGCGACGAGCCCGGCTTCTGGGAGCAGAACGGCTACCACATGCACGGGGACCCCTGGAAAGAGGAGCGCTACTGGTGATGTGGACGGAGGCGGTGGCCGAGTCGGTCGCGCCGCTCACGCCCACGTCGCGCCTCCTGGTGCTCCGCGTGCCCGGGTGGCCGGGCCACCTGGCGGGGCAGCACCTCGACGTGCGCCTCACCGCGCCCGACGGCTACCAGGCGAGCCGCTCCTACTCGATCGGCGCCCCGGCCGACGGGGAGCGGGTCGAGCTCGCGGTCGAGCGGCTGGACGACGGGGAGGTCTCCCCGTACCTGGTCGACGGCCTCGAAGCGGGCGACCGGCTCGAGATCCGCGGTCCGATCGGCGGCTGGTTCGTCTGGCGCCCCGAGCAGGCGGAGCCGGTGCAGCTGATCGCGGGCGGGAGCGGCGTGGTGCCGCTGATGGCGATGGCGCGCGAGCACGCCCGGTCCGGGAGCGCGGCGCGGATGCAGCTGCTCTACTCGGTCCGCTCGGCCGTCTTCGCCTACTACCGCGAGGAGCTGGCGGCGCTCGCCGAGCGGCCGGCCGCGACGGGCGGAGTCGCGGTGGACCACGTCTTCACCCGGGTGGCGCCGGCGGGAGCGGCACGTCCGGCCGGCCGCGTCACTCCGGAGCTGCTCGCCGAGGCGGCTCTGCCGGCCTCGCTCGAGCCGACCGTCTACGTGTGCGGCCCGACCTCGTTCGTCGAGGCCGTCGCCACCGCCCTGGTCGAGCGGGGCCACGCGCCCGAGCGCGTCCGCACCGAGCGCTTCGGCGGCGCCTGACGCCTGTCCCCGCGAGGCGCCGCGCCCCGGCGGCGCCCCGGGGGGAGGGATCACTCGAAGGAGACGGTGCGGTTCTCGCCGATGTCGGGCTGTCCGCCGGTGACGGCGGCCTTGAGGACCTTGAACAGCACCACCGGACGCGGCTCGTCGGTCGCCCACAGCTCGACGGTCTCGGCCTCGACGCGGATCAGCGCGACGGTCGGGTCGTCCTTGCCGTCGGGGAACCAGCCGGCGACGGCCGGGGACCACAGCTCGTCCACCTTCGCCGGGTCGTGCACGACGGTCGCCGAGCCGGCCACCGACAGGTAGCCCTTCTTCGACTCGAACGCGACGTTGACGCTCGGGTTCGCGCGGATGTCGTCGACCTTGGGCGACGGGTCCTGCGTGAAGAACCACAGCTCGCCGTCGAAGTCGATGTCCTGGGCCTTGAGCGGACGGCTGACGAGCTGCCCGGTGGCGTTGACGGTGGTGAGGAGCCCGATCCCGGCGCTCTTCACCATCTCGGTGATCTGCTCGCGGTCGTCGGAGTCGGCGGGAGTGATGTCGGTGTCGGTCATGGTGCCGACGCTACGCGGACCGTGCGCCGCCGCAAGGGGTGGCGACGCCTCCCCGCGCGTGTCTAGCGTCGAGGCATGGACACCGAATCGACGTACACCGCCATCCTCGACAGCGGAGCGGAGCAGGAGAGCATCCGCCTCGAGATGATCGACGGCTCCCCGCAGCGCTCCTTCACCCGCCTGGCCGACATCGACGGCGAGGAGGTCGAGGTGGTCTGGGAGCTGGAGCCCGACGACGACGGCTTCCACGTCTACCGCCCGGTGCGGGTCGAGGGCCGCGACGACGACAGCGGACTGGTCTCGGACGACCGGCTGACCGACGGCGGCGGCGCCGACGCGGCCTCCGGCGACTGATCCCCGGCGCGCCCGTCCGCCGGCCTGAGCCGAGCGGGCGGGCGCGCTGTCCCATCCGGCTCGAGGGAGACGCCCCTCCGCTCAGGCCGTCGGGTGCAGGGCGTCGTACCCACGGAACCCCGGTCGGAGTCGCAGCACCGCGGCGAGGATCGCGATGATCGCGAGCCCGCCCGCGAGCGGCGGCAGCCAGAGCAGCGCGAGCGAGGCGAGCAGTCCCGTGTAGAGGTCGCCGACCCGCGGGCCGCCCGTCACCACGACGATGAACACGCCCTGGAGCCGACCCCGCATGTTGTCGGGGACCGCGGTCTGCAGCATCGTCTGCCGGAAGATCGAGCTGACGTTGTCGGAGGCGCCCGCGCCGGCCAGGGCGACCGCCGCCAGCGCGATGAGCCCCGCGTTCGGCGCCGACGCGTCGTGCTGCACGAGTGCGGCACCGAGCAGGACCGCGCCGAACGCGACCACGAACGCTCCGTACACCTGGATCGAGCGGCCGATCGCGAGGCCCTGCCGGCGGACCCCGGTGAGCCGGCCGGAGAAGACGCCGCTGATCAGCGCCCCGATCGCGAACGCGGCCGTGAGGGCGCCCACCGTCACCGCGCCTCCGCCGAGCAGCACGGCGGCGGCCGCCGGGAAGACCACGCGCGGCTGTCCGAAGGTCATGGCCACGATGTCGACCAGGAAGGACATCCGGATGTTCGGGGCGCCCTTCAGGAAGCCCAGGCCGTAGCGGAGGGACTCCAGCCCCGGCCGCTGCCGCTCGCCCTCGGGCACGAGCGCCGGCAGCCCCGCGATGCCGAGGAACGCGGCGAGGAACAGCACGAGGTCGATCGTGTACGTGATCGCGAAACCGGAGGAGGCGACCAGCACGCCGGCGAGGGCGGGCCCCACGGTCACCTCGACTCCGCTCGCGATGCCGCCCAGCGCGGCGGCGGCGGGGACCAGCTCGGTGCGGAGCAGCCGCGGAGCCAGCGTCATCCGGGTGGTCACGATCACCGTCGTCGCCACCGCGTTCACGGCGGTGAGCGCGTAGAGGGAGAGCGGGGTCTCGGCGCCGAGCCAGGCGAGGGCCGCGATCCCCGCGGTCGAGCCCCAGGCCACGACCGCGGCGAGCAGGAGCACCAGGCGGCGGTCGAACGCGTCGGCGAGCATCCCGCCGTAGAGGCCGGCGATCACGGTCGGGACCAGCGCCACCACGCCGACCAGCGCGACCGCGAGGGTCGATCCGGTGAGCTCGTAGATGTGCAGGCCGACCGCGACGATCGTCATCTGGCCGCCGATGCCCGAGATCACGTTGCCGGCCCAGAGCCGGGCGAAGGCCGGGGACTCGCGGAGGGGGGAGACGTCGAGGACGTGGCTGCGCCGGGGGGCGCGGGGGGTCTGGCTCACTCGCTCCATTCTGCTGACTCCGCCGCCCCGGCGGGCCGCGTCGCGCCGATCCGGGGGCTCAGGGGTCATCCCCTAGGGTGAGAGGCATGAGCACGTCATCCGACGGCGCGCCCGGGCGTCAGGGTCCTCCTGCCCCGCGAGCAGCCGGAGCCGCCCCCTCGCGACGCTCGATCCGCACCGCCGCCGAGGCGGGCGCGCGTCGTGCGGCGGCCGCCACGGGCGGTCGGCGCAGCTCCACGGGCGGCGTCCGCGCCGGAGCCGCTCGGACCGGTGCCACGGCCTCGGGAGCTCGCGGTTTCCTCCGCCGCTACGGAGCCGGGATCGTCTCGGTCCTCCTGGCCGTCCTCGCCGTCCCGCTGTCGTTCTTCGTCTGGTACGCACTGATCTCGCTCGGCGCCTACCCGGGCGACCAGGCCGTCAGCGACCTGCTGGTCGGCGTGCTCTACACCGCGCTCGTGCACGCGGTCCTGCTCGCCGGGATCCTGCTCGCCGTCTCCACCCTTCGCGCCCGGCGTCGCGAGAAGCGCCCGCCCATCGCCGGCTGGATCGGCGTGGTCCTCAACGTCCTCGTGCTCGTCTACTGGCAGCTGCTGGTCTCGCCGTGGCTCGTCGTGCTCTGGAACCGGGCCACCGGCTCCTGATACCGCCCTCCCTCTGGTAGAGTCGTCCGGTTGCCGTTCGACGGCCGCGGATCAAGAGAGCCCACGCATCAGGCGCCGGGCACCGCGCAACGAGAGAGAGGGGATCCCATATATGGCACTCGAAGCAGATGTCAAGAAGGCGATCATCGAAGAGTACGCGACCCACCCCGGTGACACCGGATCCCCCGAGGTGCAGGTGGCCGTCCTGACCAAGCGGATCAAGGACCTCACCGAGCACCTCAAGGAGCACAAGCACGACCACCACTCGCGTCGTGGTCTGCTGCTGCTCGTGGGTCAGCGTCGTCGACTCCTCGGCTACCTGTCGGATGTGGACATCAACCGCTACCGCTCGCTGATCGAGCGTCTCGGTCTGCGCCGCTAGCTCCTCCTGGAGCAGGGCGCGGTCTCGATGACACCGCGAACTTCTTGCCGAACGGGCCGTCCTCCTCGCTGAGGGCGGCCCGTTCCGCGTTCCCGGGCGGACGAGGCGCGCGGCGCCGGTCAGGGCAGGGGAGCGGGGCGGTCGACTCCGCCCCACGAGTAGCCGCGCGAGGCCGAGAACCAGTCGGCCGCGGCCCGCTGGAGCGCCGTGTCCTCCTCGGGGCGGCCGGGAGCCTCCACGGCGTCGACGAGCCCGGGCAGGGCGATCCGCCAGGCCGCCGCGCTGCGCTGGGCGCGGGCCCAGTCGCGCGCGCACACCGGGTCCTCGGCCGCCGCGGCGAGAGCCCGCGGCGAGGTCACCCGCCAGCCGGTGTCCGACTCCGCGACCACGACCGCGCAGGTGAGCGCGGCGCCGCGGATGATGCTGTCGGGACCGGCGGAGGGGCCGATCGCCTGATCCTGAGCCGCGACCACCGCGGTGAGCGCGAGCTGCAGCCGGGTCGAGGGCTCGTCGGGCCGCGGTCGGATCCTCCCGTCGCCGGCCGAGACCGAGGCCGCGGATCCGGGTGCGAGGAGCAGCCCGGAGGAGGACTGCGACGCGTGCAGGCTCAGCAGACCCGTCACTCCGTCCGTCCCGCTCGTCACGCCCCGCACCGAGGAGTCGCCGAGACTCCAGACGACGGGGGTGCGGTTGTGGATCGTGAGGCGCCGGTGGTCCTCGTCGAGGCAGGCCACGAGGTGGCCGGCCGGCACGCCCGCTCCGCCCTCGAAGGCGGACGAGGCGGCCAGCAGCTCCCGGGCGTCGTCGCACTGGGCGGGGGCGTCGGAGGCGGCGGCGGCCTGGTCGGCGACCGGCGCCCGGGGGGCGAGGGAGCCCTGCGCGCCCGCGACCGCCGCCGTGGTGAGCGCTGCGGCGGCGAGGAGGAGGACCACGCCGCGCCTGCCCATCCTCCGCACCTCCTGGTCGGAGGCTAGCCCGGCGCGGGCGCTCGGGCCAGCGCTGCGAGGGGCTCGCGAAGTGTCCGGCAGAAATTCTTTCGAGGAATCTCAGACCGGGTGCATCCGAGGAGGCGCCTCGGCCGGAAGTAGTGGTGAAGGCCCTTCTCGACCACCCCCCGACCCCACGCGGGTCCCATCGTGAAAGAGGAACACCGTGACCACCTCCCGCTTCTCCCGCAGCCTGCTCGCCGGTGCCTGCATCGGAACCCTGGCCGTCGTCGGCATCGCCGCCACGCCCGCCGCCGCCGCCGACGCCGACTCGGCCGACCTCTCGGTCCTGCACGCCGTCCCCGACACCCCGGTCGACGTCTACGTCGACGGCAAGCTGACGCTCGACGACTTCACCCCCGGCTCGCTCGCCGGCCCGCTCGACCTCCCCACCGGCACCTACAAGGTCGCCATCACGGCCTCCACCGCCGCGGACGCCAGCGCCCCCGTGATCGGCCCGATCGACATCAGCCTCGAGGCGGGGAAGAGCTACACCGTCGCGGCGCACCTCAAGCCGGACAACACCCCCACCGCGACCCTCTTCACCAATGACATCTCGAAGACCGCCGCGGGCGAGGGCCGGCTCACGGTCCGCCACATCGCCGCCGCTCCGGCCGTGGACATCCTCGCCGGAGGGTCGCCCGTCCTGACGAACGTGACGAACCCGAACGAGGGCGTGCTGAACCTCGCCCCGGCCACGATCTCGACCGTGGTCGCCGCGACCGGGACCACCGCGCCGGTCATCGGCCCGGCCGACGTGCAGGTCCAGGAGGGCGTGAACACGATCGTCTACGCCTGGGGCAGCCTGGAGAAGGGCAACCTCGCTCTCGCGACGCAGACCATCGACGGACTGCACTCCTCGCCGTCGGGCGTCCCCGCCGGTGAGGCCGGCCTCGCCGCGGACAACCGCCCCGACGCCGCCGCGGGCTGGTGGGGCGGAGCACTGCTCGCCGCCCTCGCCGCCGCCGGCGCCGTGCTGATCGGCCGCCGCACCGCCGCCTCGCGTCGCTGACCCGAGGAACCGACCGCCGGGTCGGCCGTGCTGGAGCGCGGCCGTCCCGGCACCCCCGACCACGACCCAGGAGGACGCCATGAGCCGGAGCCCCTTCCCTCTGCGCGTCCTCGCCGTGGTCGGGCTGATCGTGGCCGGTGCCGGTCTCGCCGGATGCGCGGCGCAGGAGTCCCGGGTGGAGCCCGCTCCAGCCGCCGTCTCCTCGGCGCCCCAGCAGCCGGTGCCGGCCACGGTCCCCTCCTCGCCCGCGGCGGCCCCGCCGGGAGCGGTGCCGTCCGTCCCGGTGGCGGACGCCCGGCTCGGCGCGATCCCCGCCCCCACCGCGCTCGCTCCCGAGCGGCTCGTCGTCGACGGGCTCCCCGTCGACATGGCCGTCGAGCCGGTCGGAGTCGCGGACGACGGCTCGATGGAGCTCGTGCCCGACACGCAGGTCGCCGGCTGGTACCGCTTCGGCGCCGGCCTCGACGAGCCGGAGGGCACGGTCGTGATCGCCGCGCACGTCGACTCCCTCGCCTACGGCCTCGGGCCGTTCGTCGAGCTGAAGAAGGCGGTCCCGGGCCAGACCGTGACCCTCACCGGCGCGGACGGCGCGGAGCGCGCGTACACCGTCTCGACGGTGGAGACCACGGAGAAGACCACGGTCGACCTCTCGGCCGTGTTCGCCGCCGACGGATCGCCGCGGCTGGTCCTGATCACCTGCGGCGGCGACTTCGACTACGACACCCGCCACTACCTCAGCAACGTGGTGGTCACGGCCGTCCCGGCCGGCTGATCCGCCCGCCCGAGCCTCAGCGACGTACGATGAGCCTCGCAGCGCCGCACGCCCCCGGGCGGCAGCGCTCCCCGCAGCCCTGGAGGGACCCCCTGATCGAGACCATCGAGCCCGCCGACGGCGCCGAGCCCGACAGCGCTCTCGTGGCCCGGCTCGGCCGCCGCTTCGCCGCAGGGGAGGAGGCGGCGCTCGCCGAGGCGTACTCGCGCTGGTCGCCGCTGGTCTTCACGCTGGCGCTGCGCTCGCTCGGCGACCGCGGCGACGCGGAGGACGTGGTGCAGCGCGTGTTCGTCTCGGCCTGGACCTCGCGCTCGGGCTTCGACCCCGGACGGGCGGCTCTCGGAGCCTGGCTGGTCGGGATCTCCCGGAGGAGGATCGCGGACGCGCACGAGGCGCGGGCGCGCGAGCGGAGGCTCACCGAGGCCCTCGTCGCCGTCACGCCGGTCGAGGAGGGGGAGGCCCCCGTCGACATCGAGGCGCGGATCCTGATCGCCGACGAGCTGGCCCGCCTGGATCCCGTCCCCCGGCGGGTGATCGGCCTCGCCTTCTACGAGGACCTCACCCACACCGAGATCGCCGAGCGCACCGGCCTGCCGCTGGGTACCGTCAAGAGCCACATCCGCCGCAGCCTCGACCGGCTCCGCTCCCGCCTGGAGGTGAGCAGCACATGACCCACCTCGATCCCGACGAGCTCGCCCTGCTCGCCCTCGGCGAGCACTCGAGCGACGCCGAGCAGGCCCACCTGCGCGACTGCCCCGACTGCGCCCGGCAGCTGGTCGAGCTCGGCCACGCCGCGGGCCTGGGCCGTGCGAGCCGTGCTGTCGAGCTGGAGGCGCCGCCCGCGATCGTCTGGGACCGCATCCGCGAGGAGCTCGCCCTCGGCGACCTCGGGCCCGGCGCCCTGCCGTCGTCGGCCGCTGCCGTGCCGCCTCCGCTCGCCCTTCCCCCGGGACGGCACCGTCCCGCCCGCCGCCGCCGGCCCCGCGCTCTGAGCGCCGTGCTGGCCGCTCTCGGCGCGCTCGTCATCGGGGTCGCGGGCGGAGCCTGGTGGCAGGCCTCGCGGAGCGACGACACCGCCGCCGTCGTGGCGCGCGCTGATCTCGCCGCTTTCCCCGACTGGCAGGGAGCGAGCGGAACCGCCGAGCTGGAGGACGCCGACGGCACCCGCCGCCTGCACGTGCACCTCGATGCGCAGAGCGCGGACGACTCGTACCGGGAGGTCTGGCTCCTCGCCGCCGACGCCTCCGGGCTGGTCGGCCTCGGCGTGCTCGACGGGACCGACGGCGTCTTCGCCGTCCCCGACGACGTCGACCTCGCCGAGTACCCGCTCGTGGACGTCTCCCAGGAGCCGTTCGACGACGACCCGGAGCACTCCGGCGACTCGATCGTTCGCGGCCCCCTGCGCGAGGGCTGAGGCCTAGGCCGACCGCTCCGCCAGCACGGCCGTGAGCGCCTGCACCGCGGCGGAGGGGCGCGGCGCCGTGCAGACCGAGAGCTCCCAGACCAGCCCCGGCCAGTCGAGCGCGAGGGCCGTGACGCCCTCCAGCGGCTCGACGCCCGCGCGCGGCACGATCGCCGGCCCCAGCCCCGCCTGCACGAAGCGGGGGATCCCCGGCAGATCGGCGACCTCGGTGGCCACCCGGCGCGACGCCCCGGCCTCGCGGAAGGCGAGGTCGACGGCGACCCTGTTGCCGAAGCCGGCGGGCGTGTCCACGAAGGTGAGCCCGTCGAGGTCCTCCGGGGAGGGCGGTCCCGCCGCGGCGAGCGGATGCGCGCTCTCCACCAGCAGGACGTAGTCGCTGCGCACCAGCCGCGTCACCGCCAGGCCCCGCAGCTGCGTCGCTGGCAGTGCCAGCAGAGCGGCGTCGAGCAGGCCGCGGCGCAGGTCCTCGGCGAGACCGGTGGAGCCGGTGGTCGAGGTGCGCAGGAGCAGGTCCACCAGCGGGTGCCGAGTGCGGAAGACGCCGAGCGCGCCGGGCAGGTCGACGAGGTCGAGGGCGGAGAAGGTGCCCACCCGCACCCGCCCGCGGAGCCCCGCCGCGTCGTCGGTCGCGAGCGAGCGCATCCGGTCGAGGCTGTCGATCGCCGATCGGGCCGAGGGCAGGAGCGCCTCGCCGACTGCGGTGAGCGCCACCCGCCGGGTCGAGCGGGCGAACAGCGGCGAGCCGAGCTCCTGCTCGAGCGAGCGGATGCTCGCCGAGAGGGTCGACTGCACGACGAACAGGCGCGCGGCCGCCCGGGTGAAGCTGAGCTCCTCGGCGACGGCGACGAAGGCGGCGAGCTGGCGGTCGTCCATGCGGCCATTGTCCAACAGGGACGATCAATCCATCCGAGATCCTCCGTTGGACACGGATGATGGGGCGGAGCACTGTGGACACCGTGACCACCACCGAGCGCTCCCTCCCGTCCGTCCACCGCCGCGAGCTCCCGCACCGCCACGGCTTCTGGGTGATCGCCGTCGCCTTCCTCACGGTGATGGCGTTCTCGACCGTGCCGACACCGCTCTACGCGATCTACCAGCAGCGCGACGGGTTCCCGGCCTTCGTCGTCACCGTGGTCTTCGCCGCGTACGCGGTCGGAGTCGTGGCGAGCCTCTTCCTCGCCGGGCACGTCAGCGACTGGCTCGGCCGCCGCCGGATCCTGCTCGCGTCGATCCTCGTCGAGGTCCTGGCGGCCGCCGTGTTCCTGCTCTGGCCGGACGTGCCCGGGCTGATCCTCGCCCGCCTGCTGACCGGGCTCGGCGTCGGCGCGCTCACCGCGACGGCCACCGCCCACCTCTCGGAGCTGCGCGCCGTCGCCCGACCGGAGGAGGGCCCCGGCACCTCCCGCGCCGTCTCCGCCCTCGTGAACATGGGCGGGCTGGCGCTCGGCCCGCTCGTCGGCGGGGTGTTCGCCGTGACGGTGCGCGAGCCCCTGGTCGTCCCGTACGCCGTGTTCCTCGTCCTCCTGGTCGTCCTCGAGATCGGCGTCGCGCTCGTCCCCGAGACGGTCGAGCGGCGCGAGGTCCTCCCGGCGTACCGTCCGCAGCGCCTGGCCGTGCCGGCCGCGTCCCGCGGCGTCTTCCTCTCGGCCGCGGTCGGCGCGTTCGCCGGGTTCGCCGTGTTCGGCCTCTTCACCTCGCTGGCGCCGACCTTCCTCGCCGGGCGCTTCGGCGAGACCTCCCACCTCGAGGCGGGCGCGGTCTCCTTCGGGGTCTTCGCCGCCGGAGCCGTCGCGCAGCTGGTCTCGATCCGGCTGTCCTCGCGGACGGCGCTCCGCCTCGCGGCCGTGGCGCTGACGGCCGGGCTGCTGCTGGTCGCGACCGGCGCCGTGATCGTCTCGGTGTCCGCCTTCATCGTCGGCGGGGTGCTCGCGGGAGCGGGCGTGGGCCTGCTCTTCCGCCTGGCGCTCGGAGTCGCCGGCTCGCTCGCCACCGACGAGACCCGCGGCGAGGTGCTCGCGGCCGTGTTCCTCGCCGCCTACCTCGGCCTCGCGGTGCCGGTCCTGGCGATCGGTGCCGCGCTCGCGCTCCTGCCGGCCGTCCCGGTCCTGCTCGGCTTCGTCGCCGTCGTGCTCGTCCTGGTGCTCGCGGCGATCGCCCGAATGCGGCGCACCGCCTGAAGCGAGCGGGGGAGGGGCCGCGCGCTGGACAATGGGGGCATGAAGCTCTTCCCGTTCGGACGCGGCGACGCGAACCCCCTCCCCTCCGACGACCGCGGCTCGGGCAAGCTCGACGACTACGACTACGAGCTGCGCCCGAAGTCGCGGCGCGGTGACACCCTCCTCCGCCTCGCCGACTCCCGGCCGCACCAGGACGAGATCGCGCGGGTGCTCGCCCTCGGCGAGGACGAGGTCACGGCCGTGATCCCGCGCCGCACCGCGGAGGAGGAGCGCGTGGACGCTCCGATGCCGGTCCGCCTGTTCGCGGCCCAGCGCCCCTCGGGGCTCGTCGGCCAGGTGCCGCGCGGTCTCGAGAACGTGGTCGAGGCCGCCCTCGCCCGGCTCTCGGAGGCGGGGAGGTCGCCCCGCGTGCGGGCCCGCATCGTGACGGTGAGGGGCGGGCTGCGCGTCGAGCTGCTGATGCACGAGACGCGGGGCTGACGGGCGGAGGGCCCGCCGGGTCGGCGCGGTCCATGGAGGAACCGCACCGCGGCTGATAGCATGAACCGGTTCCGAATCCGAAAGCGACCGCCGGTCGACCCAGGATTCGAGCCACGGAGCAGGCCGGCAGGAAGCTGGTCCTCGGTGGTGGAGTCCCGGACGGCGGCAGCGTGCGACAGAGCACGGGCCGCCGCGGCACGAGTCGCAGGCGGCACGTCCCGCTCGCGGCACAGGTCGCGACAGCCCGGAGCTCTTCTACTGGTGGCCAGCACGAACGCCCTCCACACGACGGCGCGGCGCGAAGCCCTGCCGTGGGATCGTCTCGATTCCTGACCGGACCGCTGCTCCGACGAACGCCGGCGCCCAGAAGGGGCGCCGCTGCAGACGTTAAGGAGACAGACCTCTTGGAAGGTCCTGAAATCACATTCGCCGAAGCCGTTCTCGACAACGGCTCGTACGGCACCCGCACCGTCCGCTTCGAGACCGGCCGCCTCGCGCAGCAGGCTCAGGGCGCCGTCGCCGCCTACCTCGACGAGGACACCATGCTCCTCTCGGCCACGTCGGCCTCGAAGAACCCGAAGGACAACTTCGACTTCTTCCCGCTGACCGTCGACGTCGAGGAGCGCTCCTACGCCGCCGGCAAGATCCCCGGCTCGTTCTTCCGCCGCGAGGGCCGCCCCTCCACCGAGGCGATCCTGGTCTGCCGTCTGATCGACCGGCCGCTGCGCCCCTCGTTCGTCGAGGGCCTGCGCAACGAGGTCCAGATCGTCATCACGGTCCTCAGCATCGCGCCGGACGAGTTCTACGACGCCCTCGCGATCAACGCCGCGAGCGCGTCCACGCAGATCTCCGGCCTGCCGTTCTCCGGCCCGGTCGCCGGCGTCCGCCTGGCGCTCATGTCCGACGGCTCCGGCAACGACCAGTGGGTCGCCTTCCCCAAGGCCTCCCAGCTGGAGAACGCCGTCTTCGACCTCACCGTCGCGGGCCGCGTCGTCACCAACGAGGACGGCTCCTCGGACGTCGCCATCATGATGGTCGAGGCCGAGGCCACGGAGTCCTCCTGGAACCTCATCAAGGCGGGTGCGACCAAGCCCAGCGAGGACGTCGTCGCCGAGGGCCTCGAGGCCGCCAAGCCCTTCCTCCGCGCACTCGTCGAGGCGCAGGCGAAGCTCGCCGCCGAGACCGCGAAGCCGGTCAAGGACTACCCGGTGTTCCTGCCCTACGCGCAGGAGACCTACGACAACGTCGCCGAGCTCAGCTACGACGAGCTCGTCCGCGTGTACCAGATCGCCGACAAGGTCGAGCGGCAGGACGCCGACGATGCCCTCAAGGCGCGCGTCAAGGAGCAGATCGCCGAGCGCATCGCCTCGGGCCAGCTCTCGGCCGAGGCCTACAACCAGGTCGGAGCGGCGTACAAGTCCGTCACGAAGGTGGTCGTCCGCGGCCGCATCCTCCGCGACGGCGTGCGCATCGACGGACGCGGCCTGGCCGACATCCGCCCGCTCGACGCCGAGGTGCAGGTCATCCCGCGCGTCCACGGCTCGGCCATCTTCCAGCGCGGCGAGACCCAGATCCTGGGCGTCACCACGCTGAACATGCTCAAGATGGAGCAGCAGATCGACTCGCTGTCGCCCGTCACCAAGAAGCGGTACCTGCACCACTACAACTTCCCGCCCTACTCGACCGGTGAGACCGGCCGCGTCGGATCGCCGAAGCGTCGCGAGATCGGGCACGGCTTCCTCGCCGAGCGCGCCCTCGTGCCGGTGCTGCCGAGCCGCGAGGAGTTCCCCTACGCGATCCGCCAGGTCTCCGAGGCGCTGAGCTCCAACGGCTCGACCTCGATGGGCTCGGTCTGCGCGTCGACCCTGTCGCTCCTCAACGCCGGAGTGCCGCTGCGCGCCCCGGTCGCGGGCATCGCGATGGGCCTCGTGTCCGACGTCGTCGACGGCCAGACCCGCTACGCGGCGCTGACCGACATCCTGGGCGCCGAGGACGCGCTCGGCGACATGGACTTCAAGGTCGCCGGAACCGCCGAGTTCGTCACGGCCATCCAGCTCGACACGAAGCTCGACGGCATCCCGTCGTCGGTGCTCGACGCCGCGCTCAAGCAGGCCAAGGACGCCCGCACCACGATCCTCGCGGTGCTCACGGCGGCCATCGACCAGCCCGACGAGATGGCCCCGACCGCGCCCCGCGTGATCTCGGTGCAGATCCCCGTCGACAAGATCGGCGAGCTGATCGGCCCCAAGGGCAAGACGATCAATGCGATCCAGGACGAGACCGGCGCCGACATCTCCATCGAGGAGGACGGCACCGTCTACATCGGAGCCGTCGACGGTCCGTCGGCCGAGGCCGCGCGTGCGCAGGTCAACGCCATCGCGAACCCGACCAACCCCGAGGTCGGCGAGCAGTTCCTCGGAACCGTCGTCAAGCTCGCGACCTTCGGCGCGTTCGTCTCGCTCCTCCCCGGCAAGGACGGACTGCTGCACATCAGCGAGGTCCGCAAGCTCGCCGGCGGCAAGCGCGTCGAGAACGTCGAGGACGTCCTCGGAGTCGGCCAGAAGCTGCTCGTCCAGATCACCAAGATCGACGACCGCGGCAAGCTGTCCCTCGCGCCCGTCGTGGCCGAGGAGGCCGAGGCCGAGGCTCCCGCCGAGAGCTGATCCCTCCTGCACGACCGTGACGCCCGTCCCACTCCGGTGGGGCGGGCGTCCGTCGTCGGCGGGGGCATGGGGTACGGTGGCGGGACCGCGCCGCACCGCCACGACCGGAGGACTCCGTGACCGACCCGACGCCGCTGGCCACCGAGCCGGAGACGCTGCTCCTCTCGCGCACCCTGGGTCGGACCGGCCTCCCCGTGCATCCGCTCGCCCTCGACGGCTCCGTCTTCGGCTGGGCCGCCGGGATCGACGACACCACCGAGGTGCTCGACGCGTTCGGCCGCCTCGGCGGCACCCTGATCTCGACCGCGGACCACTACGCGACCGGTCGGAGCGAGTACATGATCGGCCGCTGGCTCGAGCAGAGCGGGCTGCGCGAGCGGATGCTGGTCGCGACGAAGGTCGGCCGGCACCCGGACGCGCCGGGACTCGCCCCGGAGGACGTCCGCATCGCGATCGAGGGGAGCCTCGAGCGGCTCGGCACCCGGATCGACCTGCTCTCGTTCGACAGCGAGGACCCCGGGATCCCCATCGCCGACAGCCTGGCGGCGGTCGCGCCGTTCCTGGCGGACGGCTCGGTCGGCGCCCTGGGTGCCGCGCACTTCAGCGGAGCGGCGATCACGGCGCTGCACGAGACGGCGACCGCGTTCGCGCTGCCGTCGCTCTCGGCCGTCGTGTCGGAGTACAGCCTGATGGAGCGCCGGACCTACGAGACCGACGTCGCCCCCGAGGTGGTGCGGCTCGAGCTCGGCACCCTCGCGCGGCTGCCCCTGGCGAGCGGCTACCTCACCGGCGCCCTGCGCAGCCGCACGGACGAGCCGGAGTCGGCCCTGTTCGAGGCGGGCCTGGACTACGTCGGCCGCCACGGCTCCCGCGTGCTCGCTGCCCTCGACGAGATCGCCGGCGCCCACGGCACGGAGCCCGGCGTGGTCGCGCTCGCCTGGGTGCTCTCGCACCAGGAGGTCTCGGCGGCGATCGTCCGGGCCCGGAACGCCGCGGAGCTCGAGTCGCTGTTCGCGGCGGCCGCGCTCCCACTGACCCGGAGCGACATCGCCCAGCTGGACCGCGTCTCCGCCTGAGGCTCTCGCCCGCTGGTCCGCCGCCGTCGGGCGCCGCGCCCCGCGCCGGGCTCGGAGCGGGGCGCGGCGAGGTTCAGTGGCGCAGGATGCGCGCCTCCCACGGGCCGAGCGTCGACCCGGTCGCACCGGCGACGTTGCCGAGGACCGTCTCGGCAGCCGCCCACTCCTCGAGCAGCGGCACGTCGATCGGCTCGCCGGACACGTTCCCGACGACGAGCAGCTCGCCCGGTCCGGTGCGCGTGAAGGCGAAGAGCGCGGGGTGCTCGGGCTCCAGCAGCGCGAAGCGGCCCAGCTGCACCGTCTCGTCGGCGTGCCGCAGCGCGATCAGCGCCCGGTAGTACTCGAAGACCGACCGCTCGGCGGCCCGATCGGCGGCGACGTTCACCTCGGCGGCGTTGGGGTTGACCGCGATCCACGGCTCGCCGGTCGTGAAGCCGGCCTGGAGGCTGTCGTCCCACTGCACCGGCGTGCGGGCGTTGTCGCGGCTCTGCGCGCGCAGCCCGGCGAGCACGGTCGCCGGGTCCTCGCCGCGCTCGCCGACGGCCTCGGCCCAGTAGTTCAGGGACTCGACGTCGCGGAAGTCCTCGATGCCGGCGAACGGGACGTTCGTCATCCCGATCTCGTCGCCCTGGTAGATGTACGGCGTGCCGCGCTGGAGGTGGAGGAGCGTCGCCCAGAGGGTCGCGGACTCGTAGCGGTGCGCGCCGTCGTCCCCGAAGCGCGAGACGAGACGCGGCTGGTCGTGGTTGCCGAGGTACAGGCTGTTCCAGCCGCGCTCGGCCAAGCCGTCCTGCCAGCGCGCGAGGTTGGCCTTCAAGGCGACCAGGTCCAGCGGCACCGGGTGGAACTTGTCGACTCCGTGGTCGATGCCGACGTGCTCGAACTGGAAGACCATGTCGAGCTCACGCCGCTCGGGATCGGTCACGAGCACCGCCTCCTCGAGGGTGACCCCGGGCATCTCGCCGACGTTGAGGAAGGAGCCCTCGCGGTGCGCGAACACGGCCTCGTGCATCTCGCGGAGGTACTCGTGGAGCCGCGGACCCACCCCTCCGACGATGCCCGCGCCGCCCTGCTCGCCGTCGACGGCTCCGACGTCCTTCGAGACGAGGTTGATCACGTCCATCCGGAAGCCGTCCACTCCGCGGTCGAGCCAGCGGTTCATCATCGCGTGCACCGCGTGCCGCACCTCGGGGTTCTCCCAGTTGAGGTCCGGCTGCTGCACCGCGAAGAGGTGGAGGAAGTACTCGTCCGTCGCCGGGTCGAGCGTCCAGGCCGGGCCGGAGAAGTAGGAGCGCCAGCCGTTCGGCTCGGCGACGTCGAGGCCGGCGCCGGCGGCCGCCTCGAGCTCGCGGCCGGGCTCGGCCGAGCGGCGCCCGCGGCGCCACCAGTACCAGTCGCGCTTCGGGTCCTCCTGCGAGGAGCGGGACTCGACGAACCAGGCGTGCTCGTCGCTCGTGTGGTTGACCACGAGGTCCATCACGATGCGGATGCCGCGCTCGTGGGCCTCCGCGAGGAGCAGGTCGAACTCCTCCAGCGTCCCGAACCGCGGGTCGATGTCCTCGTAGTCCGAGATGTCGTAGCCGTTGTCGTGCTGCGGCGACGGGTAGACCGGCGAGAGCCAGATCACGTCGACCCCCAGGTCGGCGAGGTGGTCGAGCTTCGAGCGGATGCCGCCCAGGTCGCCGATGCCGTCGCCGTTCGAGTCCGCGAACGAGCGCGGGTAGATCTGGTAGACGACGGCGCTCGTCCACCAGGGCGCGGACGTCTCCCGCTCGGGGGAGCCGGGGGTCGGGGCGGCGGTCTCGGAG